>CBDUNQ010000048.1:0-9965 GCA_965368625.1 uncultured Gammaproteobacteria bacterium | reverse complement strand
CAGGGATTCCCCATCGTGCTCCGCACGATCTGGTCACATTATGCGTACCTCACCCCGCGGGTCGGGGCGATCATCATATTCCACGTCATACCGGCGCAGGCCGGTATCTCCCTGCTATGGCAGTGCATCCAAGAGATTCCGGCCTGTGCCGGAATGAGGGTACCGTATAGTCATGAATGCCTTTCCCTGCGGCTCAAGGTGCCTGGTAGCGCGTCATTGCGAACCAAGTGAAGCAATCTCAAAACGTAAACACCAGCATTTTTGATTTCTGCGTAAGCACGGCCATACCAAATATATTGCCGCCGCGCTTCGCAATGACGCCGGGATATTCATCAATACCCGACCCTGTGGGTCAAGGCGCCGCGCAAGGAGGCCCATGGGCTATTCCATTTGTGCCAGCATGGGCAGGCGTTGCCCATTACGGCTGATATAATAGCGCATCTCCACCCGCCCATTGCTGTGTTCTTCCCGGGAATAAAAGGCTTCCGCTTCAGTAAATCCGCTGGCTGCAATGAATTGGTGAAGAAATTCCATCTCGGCTTCCGTGCTCTGGTGTTGTACTGCAATGCGACACAGGCTGGTCTGGCAGGCAAGATCCGTGAGTTCACTGCCCTGAAAGCTTTCCTGTTGCAGGGTTTGGGTGATGGCTTCTGACATTTCCGGTGCCCAGTGCATATCGTAATCCTCCTGGGATAACTGACGATCCAGCCGGGATTGAAATGCCAGGTAAGGCTGTTCAGGATGCTGTTCACTATCCGGTAGCGTTTCTTCTGTTTCCAAAGCCGGTATTGGCAGCGATGTCTGGTTTATTGTTTCAGTGGATAAGGCAGCTTCTGCAGTGAACTCACCAAGGATCTGCAGCGTCTGGGTATTGCGTTCCAGATCCATGCGCACTTTGGTCAAATCCTGCTGTAATTTGTCAAGCCTTTCCTGCTGCAGGGCTTGGGCTTCACTGGACTGCCACTGCCTGCTGCTATGCTCCGGTGATGCTTCACTGAAGACCTGTAAAGAAGCATCTGTTTGAGCAGGCGTATACCATTGTATGGCCACGCAGAGTAGTAATCCGAACCCCATGGCCACACTGCTGAAAGCAATTACCATGTCATTTTTCATGATCATTCTCCTGGACGCTTGTCGTATCGTTGTGTCGGTAATCCGTCGCGCGAATTGGCCATTGACCGGCACAGATCCGTGGCTGGGTGGCAGCCCCAAGTCCATGCCGGTAATGCCTTTGATTTACAGTTCATCCATGCGATAGCCGATCAGGCGCGATTTGCTGGAGCTGGTGGAGGGGGGAATTGCGCACCAGATGTAGTAGTGTCCATTGTTGTAATCGGAAAGGCCGCTGAAAGTCATGGTACGGTAACCGGTGCCGCTGGCGGCGGAGCGGAACTGTTGAAAACCGGAATTCCCCCAGAAACTGCGTGCATGCAAGGTACACCAGTAGGCGGAGCTGGTTGCCTTGTAGGCGCGTACCTGGGCATCCTGAATGGCACCATAGACTACATCGCGCACAATGGGGCATTCCACGGTCAGGGAGCCGGAGGTGGAGTCATTGCGTACCTCGCCTCCGCCATAGGAGCCGATTCCCAGTGATGTCTGACACTGAATGCCCGGGTAGACCTTGCCGTCTTCGGCCAACACCACGGGACTTTGGCTCGCCATGGCCAGGATGGCTGTGCCCAGACACAGGGTAAAGCAGCGTTGCAATTTCATGGGTATCTCCTTTCTTCCAGGTAGGTGGTGTGCACAGACTAGTGGTCTTTCTGACGGGGAGCATAGGTAGCATGGCGGATCCAGCCTGTGAAAAAATACCAAGGGGCTGTCTGGCTGGCTTGTGCATGGACACCGGGTGTGTAAAATCCTCTCAAGCGCCGCGGGGATCAGCTTGACTCCCGACCGGCAGTAGTGAAAGGCGGTATTCTCCAGAAAGAAAAGTGTGAAATTAACGGTCCTTGAAACTCGGAGGATATACCCGTATTACCGGGTCACAGGCTTGAATTATGAAAAAACATCGAGATGAATGCTGGGAAATCAAACTTCCCGATGACTGGGAAGTGGAATCGGGCGATGGTTTCACCGAGCTGTTTCAGGCTTCCGGGAGCGGCAGCCTGCAAATCAGTGCCTCGCGGCAGGATGACTTCATCACCGATGATGATTTGCTGGAACTGGCCTCCGACCACCTGGAAGCCGGCGCAGAACCGGAAGAGGTGGAGCTGGGGGATTTTGACGGCATCCTGCTCCGCTATGATTCGGAAGGTGAATATCTTTGTGAATGGTATGTAAAAGCGGATGATGTCTTGCTGTTTATCACCTACAGCTGTCCACTGCAGGATGAAGGTGTGGAAGACGACACTGTGGATGTCATACTGGATACCCTTGGCCTGCCTGGCTGAGCAGGTGCCCGTAAACAATACCGGGTACTTCCGCCATGCTTAGCTACCGTCATGCCTTTCACGCGGGCAACCCGGCCGACGTACTGAAGCATCTTGTGTTGTTTAAGTTGCTGGTGTACCTGATGCGGAAGGATAAACCCCTGTGTTACATCGATACCCATGCCGGTGCTGGCGGGTATGATCTGGACAGTGCGGAGGCGGAAAAGAACCATGAGTATGCTGCCGGCATTGGGCGTCTCTGGTCGGCTACCGATCTTCCTGAGGGTCTTGCCGACTATCTTGCGCTGGTGAAAGAATACAACCCCCACGGCCAGTTGCAGCGCTACCCGGGATCACCCTGGATTGCCCGTACCCTGCTGCGCGCCACGGACCGGTTATTCCTTTATGAACTGCACCCTGCTGAAATTTCCCGCTTGCAGAAGACGATGGCGGGTGACCGTAGAATCAAAATCTATCAACAGGATGGCTATGAAGCCGTTACCAGCCTGTTGCCGCCACAGGAGCGCCGGGGCCTGGTGTTGATCGACCCTCCCTATGAATGCAAACAGGACTACACCCGGGTGGTGAAATTTCTACAGCTTGCGGTACGGCGTTTCGCCACGGGTGTGTATGCCTTGTGGTACCCGGTGGTGGATCGCGCCAGAATCCAGTATCTGGAAAAGGTACTAACGGCTTCGGGAATTCGCCGCATTCAGTTATATGAACTGGGTGTTTCTCCTGATCGCCCCGGCTATGGCATGACGGCCAGCGGGCTGGTGGTGATCAATGGGCCCTGGGGCTTGCAGGAAGACCTGCAGGGGTTACTGACCGTATTGCAATCCCGCCTGGCCCCCGCTGGACATACCCGCATTGTCGAACTGGTGGGGGAATAGCCTGTTACCCATGTGGCATGGCGTCGACCCATGCCTGTCTGCTATGATGGGGGGCTCAGATAGTCGCTGTCAGGGCCTGTTAGCACGATCGGATGGACGCTGTTGTGCCTGAAAAACGCCAAGCCAGGGGCGAGGAGAGAAGTTTGGTGATTCCAAATGAACGACGAGCAACGCCGCGTGGCGTTTTTTCAGGCGCAACCCGAAGGGCTGGACCGCTTTTCCCATCCAGCAGCGTTATCACTCACTCAGGTAGAGTGACTACAGGTCGCTCGTTCTGCCTTGCTGGGCGAAAAAAGCGATCCAGCAGCATCCATCCGATTCGTGCTAACAGACCCTAGGAACCCTGCTGTCGATGAAATCCCTGGCTGTACGTACCCTGTTTCCGTTTTTGAGCTGGTTCAAGCTGGTAAACCGGTACAGCCTGCGCGCGGATTTTCTGGCGGGACTTACCGGCGCGGTCATCGTTCTTCCCCAGGGCGTTGCCTTTGCCACCATTGCCGGCCTGCCACCCCAGTACGGTCTCTATACGGCCATGGTCACACCCATCGTTGCCGCCTTGTTTGGTTCTTCCCGACACCTTATTTCAGGTCCCACCACGGCGATTTCCATCGTGATCTTCGCGGCAGTGAGTCACCACGCCACGCCGGGGTCAGCGGAATTCATCAGCCTGGCGCTTACCATGACCTTTCTCGCCGGGGTATATCAACTGGGTTTCGGACTGGCACGGCTGGGTGCGCTGGTGAACTTCGTTTCACACACGGTGGTGATGGGGTTTACCGCCGGGGCGGCCATACTGATCGCGACCAGCCAGCTTAAACATGTTCTTGGTCTGCAAGTGCCCAGAGGGGATTCATTCGCCCATACCTGGGTGAGCCTGTTCCATGAATTACAGCATACCAATTATACGATTCTTGCTGTCGCTGTGGTCACCATGTTCAGTGCCATACTGGTCAAGCGCCTGTTTCCCAAGCTGCCTCATTTGCTCATAGGTCTGGTGGTGGGAGGTATTGCGGCCAACAGCTTTGGTGGTGAGCACAGTGGCATCACCTTCGTGGGTCAGATTCCAGCACAATTACCCCCTCTGTCCTTGCCGGATTTTTCCCTGGCCACCATTCGGCAATTGGCACCCGAAGCCTTCGCCGTTGCCCTGCTGGGTCTCATTGAGGCGGTATCCATTGCACGTTCTGTGGCGGCAAAATCCCACCAGCGTATCAATGGCAACCAGGAATTCATTGGTCAGGGCTTGTCCAACATTGTGGGTAGCTTCTTTTCCAGTTATGCCGGTTCGGGTTCCTTCACCCGTTCCGGTCTGAATTTCAGTGCCGGTGCCCAGACACCCATGGCAGCGATCTTTGCGGCATTGCTGTTGATGGTTGCAGTATTGTTCATTGCCCCGCTTACCGCACATTTACCCGTGGCGGCCATGGGTGGTGTGATCCTGCTGGTGGCCTATGGACTCATTGATTTTCATCATATACGGGAAACCCTGATTCACAGTCACTCGGAAACCGCTATTTTACTGGTGACTTTTTTTTCCACCCTGTTCCTGGAACTGGAATTCGCCATCTATCTGGGTGTATTACTGTCATTGATTATCTTTTTGGCAAAAACCTCCAAGCCGGAAATGGTCATCCTGGCACCGGACACCTTTGATGCCAAGCGGCGCTTTACGGATATCCGTACCAAACCCCTGGTGGAATGCCCGCAAATCAAAATATTGCGCATTGATCGAGCCATTTATTTCGGTTCCGTGGAATACATACAGGGTAAGCTCGATAACATCACGGAACAGGAAGGTATCGTTCACATACTCATCGATGGTTCACGCATGAATTATATCGATCTGGCCGGTGCGGAAATGCTGGTTCAGGAAAATCTTCGGTTGCGCGCCCGTGGGGGCGGCCTGTATTTTACCGGATTGAAATCGGAAGTCTGGGAATTTCTGGCGGAAGGCAAGTTTATCCGTGCCATCGGCCCCAATGCCTTTTTCGATCATAAATCCAATGCCGTGTCTTCCATATTCCGCAAGCTCAACAATAAGCAATGCCGTGAATGTCATCTGCGTATCTTTCGCGAATGCCGTACCTTGGACCCGGTGGATAGCTGAAATATCGTCAGATCGTTAAGGATTCACTGACCGTGCCCCGCACGATCAGGGTGCCTGGGGATCCTTGCAGGTGGCTTTCTGGTATCCGCAGCGCTAAGCGGTATACACTGTCCATTCGTAATCTGAAGATAATGAAATACCCGGTCATCCGTACCACTATAGGATTGACGGGGATTGCCCCGGATCCATGAAAACCATACTTGAATATATTGCTCAGTTGAGTGACACCAGTGAATCCCATACCCGGCCCTTCCGCGCTATGGCACAGTGTATTCGTTCCCGTTACGGGGCTTGCGCAGTGGCCATTGTCACCCAGAATGGCCTGGCAAAGGGACGCTGGCAACTTACCGGCTTATACACCCATGATGGAAAGATGGAAGTGGAGGCCAACGAGCTGTTCAGCTACAACAGTGATCAGCCTACTCATGCCTATGGTGTGCTCGAGGGGCTTTCCAATCAACCGGATAGCTTACCTCAGGTTCGTGCACTGCCACAGCATACGCTGGATGGTGATTTGCGTCTGCATCCCTATTGTAATGTGCTGGTAATTCCCCTTTATATCGATGGATTGGCCTGTAACTGGATGCTGTTGCTTGGCGCCAGCCCCGATAGCCTGCGCTCCATCGATGTGGATTATGCCGTGCTGGTAGCCAATCTGGCTGCGACCTGTGTTGCCCGTGTCAACGATACCCGGAAATTACGCGAGGCTCATGACTGGATAGAAAAGGAACTTCGGGAAATAGCGGATTTGCAAACCCTGTTACTGCCCAATGAAGATACCCGTTTTCGGGGTGCCCAGGTGGCGGTATATTTCAAAGCCTTTGGCCAAGCCGGTGGGGATTACTATGATCTGGTACACCTGGATCCATTTCTGGATTCGGGTTCGGTACCTGCCGATTCCGAACCCGAAGTCTGGGGCGTTATTGTCGCAGATGTTTCCGGACATGGTGCCGTGGCGGCCGTGGAAGCCGCCATGTTCGATGCCATACTGCGTACCTACCAGGGAAGCCTGGAAGATGGTCCCGCGGCGGTATTGGCTTATGCCAACCGCTATTTTTTCACGCGACGCCTGCGTGGCAATTTCATTACCGCTCTGCTGGCCAACTATGATCCACGCAGCAGAATACTTACCTATGCCAGCGCCGGACATCCGGGCCCCCTGATCCGCCGGCATCAGGGAACCGGAATCGAGCGTCATGAAGATTCCCAGGGAGTGCCCCTGGGGGTGGAGCCGGAAACCAGTTGGCAGAATCTGCACATCCCCCTGTATCCGGGAGACCTCATGGTCCTGTATACGGATGGCGTGAGTGAATTGCGTAATGAGTACGATGAAGTGCTCGGGGTCGAGCGCCTGGAACGCTGGATTCTGGCGGGTCCAAAGGAGCCGAAAGCCCTGCTGGATGACTTGAAACTAAGGCTCTCCCGATTTTCCGGTCCCGAAGGCCGGCAGGATGATCAGACCCTGATGGTAATCCTTATCGAAGAGTGATATCCCAATGCTTCATTGCCGGGCAGAGCGGAGCGGAATGGAGTAGAATGTGGGCTTTCCCAATCCTTGACAGGCTCAAAAGCACCATGTCTTCCTCTACGGTTCGAAAAACCAAAATTGTGGCCACTATCGGCCCTGCCTGTGACAGCCCGGAAATGCTCAAGGCGATGATTCTGGCTGGCATGAATGTCGCCCGCATCAACCTGAGTCATGGCACCCTGGAAGAGCAGGCGCAACGGGTGCGCAATCTACGCAGTGCAGCGGAGCTGCTTAATTCCCAGGTGGCCATAATGATCGACACCCGAGGGATTGAAATCCGTACCGGTAAGCTGGCCGTGTCGCCGGTGGAACTCAAGCCCGGCGGGCAATTCACCCTTTACGTGGATCCCCGGCAGGGGGATGCCCAGGGCGTTTCGGTATCCTATAAAAAGCTGGCGCAGGAAGTCACCGTAGGTGTCCCCATTCTCATTGATGATGGCGCCATTGAATTGAAAGTGGAAAACCTCGAGCAGGGAGCCATCCATTGCCGTATCGTGCATGGTGGTCTGTTACGGGATAATAAAAGCGTCAACCTTCCCGATACGGAACTTTCCATGAGTGCCGTGGGGCCGGAAAGCCGCGATGACGTCATCCGTGAACTTACGTTTGCCATGGAGCATGACGTGGACTATATCGCCGCCTCTTTTGTGCAGACGGCGGCAGATATCGAAGGCATGCGCCAGATCCTGGAACAGGGCAATGCCAATATTCCCATTATCGCCAAGATTGAAAACAAGGCAGGTGTGGCACACCTGGAGGAAATCATCTTTGCCGCCGATGGCTTGATGGTGGCCCGCGGTGACCTGGGAGTGGAATTACCCCTGGCCGATGTCCCCGGCACCCAGAAAAAAATGATTCGGGAAACCGTGACCAATGGAAAACCGGTGATTACCGCGACCCAGATGCTGGCTTCCATGGAGTGGAATCCAAAGCCCACCCGTGCCGAGGCCAGTGATGTGGCCAATGCTATTCTGGATGGTACCTCCGCCGTAATGCTCTCCGGTGAAACCGCCATGGGTAAATATCCCGTGGAAGCCGTGGGGACCATGGCGGTGCTGGCGCAACGCGCTGAGCTGCACCTCAAGGAATATGGCTATCTGCAGAAAATCAAACCACACCCTTCGCAGATCGTAACGGAAGCAGTGGGCCAGGCGGCGGTGGCCATGGCCAATCAACTCAAGGCCAGTGCCATTTTCTGTCTTACAGAGACCGGTTTTACCGCGCGCCTGGTTTCCAAACACCGTCCCGATTGCCCAATATTGGCGATAACCTCAACGCCCCTGGTGGTGCGCCGGCTCTCCATCAACTGGGGGGTCTTGCCCATGCTGTATACCAAGGGCTCCAGTGACGAAGCAAAAATCGAATATGCTATCGAATGTGCCAAGGAGCGTGGCTATTTGCGCGTGGGCGATGTGGTGGTGGTAACCGCGGGATCCAGACAGGAAACCGGACGTACGGATCGAATCCGCGTGATCACCATACTCTAGGATCTGTTTATGGGTTGGTATCGTATAAGAGGATATTCTGACGCCTTACCTCGAAATCCTTGATTTCAATGTATGGATGCCTTCAAAGAGGTTTATGGGTGTTATGGGTGGCAAGTACAGAAGGGGTTGCCCCTGGAGGGTTCCATTGTAATCCAAAGACTGCTATACGCTTGTATAGAAACCACTATCGCTACTTTCGGGAAATCATTGCTATCAGCATCAGGAATCCTATATGAATCGCGAAGAAATCCATGACCTCAATGACCGCTTTGCCATTGCCGACCAATTACGATTCCTGAGCGGCGAGGCCGGGCTTACCTTTCTGGAAGTGATCAGTAGCCAGGCAACTGCACTCATTGCTCTGCAGGGTGCACAATTACTTCACTGGGAGCCCGTGGGTGAAGATCCGGTTATCTGGTTGTCTCCGGAGGCGCGCTATACGCGTGGCGCGTCCATCCGTGGCGGTGTGCCCATATGTTGGCCCTGGTTTGGTCCCCATCCCTCCCAAAGCAGCTACCCGGCCCATGGATTTGCCCGAACCCTGCCCTGGGAAGTGACGGAAACCCGTTTACTGGATGATGGCCGTATCGGTATACGCCTGCAGCTGCCAACCCATGCCATGCGGGATGACCTCTGGCCCCATGCCTGCCGGGTGACATTGTCCATTACCCTGGGCGAGCATTTGGAGATGGAGTTGCTTACCCTGAATACCGGTGCGCACGAATTTCCGCTGAGCGAAGCGCTACATACCTATTTTCGCATCAGTGATATCGGTGCGGTTCAGGTCACTGGGCTGGAAGCTTGCGAATACCTGGATAAAGTGAATGCCATGGAACGCAGACGGCAACAGGGCGTCATCGATTTTCATGGGGAAACGGATCGCATCTACATGCATACCACGGCAGAGTGTTGTATTCAGGACCCTGGCCTCGGGCGTACGATCCGGATTCGCAAGCAGGGCAGTCAGAGTACCGTGGTATGGAACCCATGGAGTGAAAAGGCGGAACGCATGGGTGATCTTGGGGCCGATGGTTACCGCCATATGTTGTGCGTGGAATCGGCCAATGCAGCGGACAATGTGATACAGCTGGCACCCGGTGATGAACACCGGCTCTGGGTGAGCTATGAAGTGTTGACCGCGGGTAAATAGCACCTGCTCATGGCAGGTTTACCGCGCCATTCCGTCAGATGGCCTTGCGCTGCTGGAGCGGCGGGTTTTCTGTACGATCGTCACAATGATATATGGCATCTTCCAGGCGGATCGGTTTGCCTAAATAATAGCCCTGGGCATAGTCAACACCGATTTCCTGCAGGGATTTCAATATTTCCTCACTCTCCACGAATTCGGCAATGGTTTTGATTTTCATCGTCTGACCAATGTGATTGATGGATTGCACCATGGCATGATCAATGGGGTCTCGGGTCATGTTCTTGATAAAGCAGCCATCCAGTTTGAGGTAATCCACCGGCAGGTTTTTCAGGTATCCAAAGGAACTCAGTCCCACGCCAAAGTCATCCAGTGCGAAACTGCAGCCCATTTCGCGCAAATCATTGATCAGAGTGGTGGCATTGGTC
>CBDUNQ010000047.1:0-10011 GCA_965368625.1 uncultured Gammaproteobacteria bacterium | reverse complement strand
GGCCACCTTTTTCAACTATTTCCCGAAGAAGGTGGACTTGATCAACTACCTCATTCAACTCTGGACGCTGGAAGTAAACTGGCACGGTCAACAGGCGGCCCGGACGGCAGCGGGATTGGCGGTGATCGATGCGGTGTTTGCGCGTGCAGCCAATCAGATTCAACTGCACCCGGGCCTCATGGGTGAAATCATCGCTCACCAGGCTCGCCTGCGTGAGCGTCCCAGGCTTCAGGAATTGACTCTGGCCGAGCGCCTCCTGGCCTTTCCCGGTCTGCCCGGAATTGAGACTACGCCGGACAAGGGCATCGAAAGCGTATTGATCCCCAGCCTGCAGGAAGCCGTACACCTGGAGCAGTTACCGGCCAACACCCATATGAATACCGTCATGGTGGCCCTGGTGTCTATCTTCTTCGGAGTACCCCTGGCCCTGCGCGTAGCCAACCCCCAGGGGATTGGCGCCATGTACAAGCAGCAGCTCACGGTGTTATGGGCCGGAGTACGTGCCGCGGCCAGTGGCAACCCCGCAGCAACGCAAACCGGAAACGGTTCCTGAAAATTCCCGAAGGGGCTTAGAAGTGTGCACCATGCATTGCATGGAGCTTTGGCCTTTTACGCAGGCGACCTTTTTCCCACCTCAGCGTAGATAAAAATAGCAGACTCTGTCTTTATATGGCGCTTTCATATCGTCAGCACTTACCAAAAAAGAAAACCCCGGCACCGGCCCGGGGTTCAAGACAAATCAGCAAAGGGCGTACCGGCTAATCTTCGTATTCCACTTCATCCACCGTACCGTTGAGATCCCGATCCACCACTTTCACCACATCCGTGCCTACATCCAGGTCAGCATAGAAAGCCGCCTCATTGGCATAACTGGAATCATTTTCCCGCTCGAAGCTGGCACCGGCCGTACTCATGGAAAGCCCCAGAATACCAAGCTGACTACCGGTATCCCAGCTATCCACCACACCCTGCACCAGGTATTTATCCGCGTTATCGCGCTTGAAGCTCTTCGCCACGATACGATTGTCAGCGGACTCATAGCCTTCCACACGTATGAAGGTGCCACTGGACAGGGAAAACACTTCATTGGGGGAATCCACATTGCCAATTTCATCTTCGATTTCCGTTTTATTATTGATCTCCACCACTACCGCACCGGTCATCCCTGGAATCTCCAGGGTAACAGTACGGGTCGTGGCATTGACGCTGCGGATATTGGCAAATACCTTGGCTTTACCCGACTCCGCTTCCAGTTCTTGTGCAATCAATACCCCATTGGAAACCGAGCCTTCCACCTCCACGCGCAAACCATTGGCAAGCACCAGGTTTGCAGGAGAGCGCGTGACTCCAGCACCACTGGCATCCACGCGGATACCCGCCACCTTGAAGCTGGCATCGCTCACATATTCACTGACAATGCCTTCCACCTTGGCTTTATCGGCTTCATCATCGATGCCGAAATCCTCTTCTTCCACCTTACGGGCAGAAAGCGTGGAATAGGAAGTGACACGCCCTTCCACTTCCACGTATTGGCCATTGGCAAGCACACCACCACTGACATCGCTCAGATCGGCTCCCGAAAAGTTTACGATCACATTGCTGCCGACCATGCCAAAGGTAAGGGCCGTGTTATCGAGATTTTCAATGACACCGGTTATCTCTCCCTCATCACTGGCAGGATACCCTCCCTTGCGCTCGATATAGGTGGCCTGCAAATCACCGTTCACATCCAGAAAACCACTTATTTCCAGCAAATCGTTGGCCGCCAGCGTAGCAAAGCTGGTGTTACGATAACCGGTTCCATTGGCACTGGCGATGACATCCACGCCAAAAATCTGCAGGGTCTTTTGCGTAGCATCGGCATTTACCTGTGGTGCACCGCTAACCGGGCCCTGTACCACTTCATCGTAACGTATCCGCGACGCCGTACCACTGACACCGTCATCATTGATCTCACCGAGTACCTGCACCACCATGCCAATGCGCAGGGCGGATTGATCGGAATTTGCGCCATCCACAATGATACTGGTTGTGTCAGTTTCAAATTCCACCCCATTTACAAAAACACTACCAAAACCGCTGATGGTGCCACTCACAAACCCGGTACCACCAATACCACCATTGCCTGTGGCAATGGTGGTATCGCCGCCACCCCCACAGGAAATCAGCCCGCTCAGCATGCCGGCCGACAATAAGGAAAGAACAAGGATTCGCTTAGACATCATCAACTCCTTTTGAGCCCTTTTGCTCAAAAAAGTAAATTCCGAGACTCACATAACAGGCAGAAGAACTTTCTTCGGGGGTCACTTCATGCTGACTGAGCCAGTCATCCAATTCCTCCAGCAAGGCCTGGGATCGTGCGGCAGAAAGCTCTTGGAACGCCGGCAGCATGGAAGCATGCAGGGCGTGATTGGAAACCTTGCGCTGATAACGCAGTGCTCCCTTGGATGCGGTGAGATTATGGTCAATCGTGGCAATCAATTCAGCGCAGTCATTGCCAAGAATCTGGATTTTATCGACGGGGTCCTTACCGGGCACATAGGCATGCCGGACCAGTCGCACCTGGCCATTGCGAAGTTCCACGGAGCCGGCCGCCTCCAGTACCGCCAACATGGCCTGGGTAGGCACATCGCCACTGAATTCCTTCACCAATGCCGCAAAGGAAGCACTCCCTTCCATGGGCAGATCGGCAGGCACCCCGCGGGCATCATGATAGTGCGGACTGTTGACCCAACCGCTGATCACCCGCACCGCGCGGTTATATCGCTCATTACGGGCACTGTCCTGGGGGCTTTGCAACTCGTATAATCGCTTGGCTTCCTTGCGGGTAAGGCCGGTCAGTGCGGAAATGCGGGAAATATTGGTTTTCTTGCCCGGCTCCGTGAATTGTGCCGCAGCCACATCAACAAATACCTTGCGGGAGAGTTCGGCAAAAGCGCCATAGGAAACCCCATTGCGCAAGAGTATGCGCACCAGGGGCCGCAACAGGGTCAGCACCGCCGCCGCCAGGGCGGACTGTATTGATTCACTCATATTTGGGAATTTAATCCCAAATATGAGTGCTGTCAAGTAGTTTGCAGCAAAAAGAGTCTAAATACCCACCAGCGTCCGGGAAGCCTCCGCGCCTTCAGCGGCATCCCGCTCTTTGGATAAATAATCACGCAAATCCCTTTCCGAAAGAGGGCGTCCCAGAAAATAGCCCTGCACCAGATCGCAACCGATCTCTTGTAGAAAATCCAAGGACGCCTGGTCTTCCACCCCTTCTGCCACCACCTTGCATCCCAGGTGATGCCCGAGAGAGATGACCGAGCGGATGATGACCTGATCACCCGGGTTTTGCATCAGATGCATCACAAAGGAGCGATCGATCTTCAGCTTGCTTACCGGCAACTGCTGCAGATAGGCAAGCGAGGAAAATCCGGTTCCAAAGTCGTCGATGGCCAGGACGATGCCCATACCATGCAACTGGCCAAGTACATACTCTGCACGGGAGAGATCATGCATCAGGGTACTCTCCGTAATTTCCAGCTCGATCTGGTCACTACGAATACCGGCTTCCCGTGTGATTTGCTCCAGGTGGCCGGGGAAAGTACTGCTTTGCAGGCATTGGGTGGATATGTTCACCGCCACCCGTACAGTATAGCCGGCATCGGCAAACTCACGAACCACCCGGGAAGACTCCCGAATGACATACAGGCTCACTTGACCAATGAGGCCATTCTGTTCCGCAATGGGGATAAATTCATCGGGGGGTATGGGCCCAAGCTGTGGATGGTCCCAACGTGACAGAGCTTCAATGGCGGCAACCTTACCGCTCTGCAGATCGAGTATGGGTTGAAACACCAGATGCAGCTGATCCTGTTCTATGGCCGTGCGCAACTCGCCCATGAGCTTCAAGCGGCGCAGACTGTGACTGTCTTCTTCCGGGTTATAGATGGCAAAACCACTGTTATCGCGTTTTGCCTGGTACATGGCTACATCGGCATGCTGCAACAATTCATCGGGATTACGGCCATGCTGCGGATAATAGGCCACGCCGATACTGGCCTGCATATCCACTCTGACTTCATTCACCATATGATGGTCGGCCATATACTTCATGATCCTGTTCAGGCAGGCCCGCACGTCGTCTTCATCTGCATCGGGAAGCAATACCGCAAATTCATCACCACCCAGCCTGGAAATAGTGTCACTTTCACGGGTCGAGCGCTGAATCCGCTTACTGAATTCCTGCAGCAACTGATCCCCCACGTGATGCCCGAGGGTATCATTGACTTCTTTGAAACGATCAAGATCCATGAGTAACAAGGCAAAGCCCTGCTTGTTCCGCTCGGCCATTTGCTGGGTTTTCTGCATTCGATCCTTCAACAGGGCACGATTGGGCAAGCCGGTTAATACATCATGCAGGGCTTGATGGGAAAGGGCATCATTCTTTTCGTCCAGTCGGCGTCCAATGGCGCTGGATAACAAAACCGCCACCCACACGGCCACCCAGACCACCACCAGACCGGTGGCCAGGAGGCGGTTTGCCAGTGTTCGGGTAACAGGCTGGGTAACGGTATCCTTATCGGAAACCAACACGATGAATTGGCCGGGGGCAGACAGTGGTGCGGCCGCCCAGGTATGACTGGCAGCCGCGATTTCCATGAAACCGACACTGACGGCATCCCGCTCGGTGATGCGGGGAAATTCCAGATCCAGTGGCACATCATAGCCTGCCGCCATGCGCTTACCACCGTCATCCACCAGGTAGAGCCAGGTATTTACCGGGCCCAGTTCATGGCGCAGACGTTCCAGTTCAACCCGACTGGGAATGCGCCCGGCGGATTGCTGCTGCCAATGACGGGCGATATCCTCCACGGCATGGGCCAGCAGGCGCGTGCCGGCTTCCTGGCTGACATCGCGTGCAATCCCGTAGGCGATACCACCAAAAACCGCCAGGGACAGTACCGTGATCCCGAGAATGGCGCCAAGGACCTGCGTGGAAACCCGCATCGGCAGTTATTCTTCGCCTTTTATCGGGCAGGTATTGAACCCCACCAGGGCATAGAGTGGACAAAAACGGGCCAATGCGATCACCAGGCTGACAACCCCCAGTACGCCGATCATTTGTCGGCTGAATGCATCGCTGATCAGTGTCTGATCCAAAAAGCCCACATAAATCAATCCGGCGCTGATCCCCAGACGCAGGATAAAATCAAGGATTCCAATATTTTTCTGAAACGTCATGGGATAGGTTCCTACTGTGGCATTACCAGATACGTGCCTGTGGCTCCGTGGATGGCTCAGGCACTCCCACTAATAACGGCAACTCAGCGGTATTCATTGACAGGTAATGATGACAACAGGGTTCGCGGCAGCACAGACACCCTCACGGCATATTATTTTATTCTTTTATTACAGCAAGTTAGAGTAAACCCGGTCATGGTTGTCCACGCCAACTCCCCTGCACACCCCAGGGTTACCGAAAGCCGCCCATACACACCCTGTTTTCAGCTTGAGTTCAGCCTACACCGCTAGACTGTCATTCCCTGCCTCATGGCACCCTGGGTCGGACACTTCACGTGGTTGTGGGAATTTTTTCCTACCGCTGAAGTCCTACTTGAAGAATCGTACTTTTTCACAGATTCAGCAGGAAATGGTGCCAGGGATTTTCATTGGGGAAATGGTCTACTGGCGAAGAAAAGCCAACTGCTACAAAAAATAGGGGAAAATCAATGTGTAATCATCACTCAGGTGATGTCTGCCCACAAGGCAGACGTCCGCTGGACGTTATTTTTCGTGCCAATTGGGGGAAGTTTCTGCTCTCTACCGGTTTACTGTTCACCAGTATGACCGGTCAGACACAAATCCTGTTTCAAGACGTCACCGACGCCGCAGGCGTAAGCTATATCAATGAAAGCTATGGCGCCTCCTGGGGCGACCTCAACGGCGACGCCTACCCGGACCTGTTTCTCAGTAATCACCGCTTGCAACCCAGCCTGTTTCTCAACCGCGGTGATGGCCGTTTCTTCAATACCGCCACCCAGGTGTTTTCCTGGATCAACCGCCCACGCGCCGATACCCATGGCGCCGGCTGGTCCGATTTCGATAACGATGGGGATCAAGACCTGCTGGTGAGCACCGGCACCGGTAATCCCAGCCATTTTTTGGTCAATGAGCGCGGTGCCCTCATCGATCGCACCACGGAACTGGGTATTGTCTTCGACAACGTGGGTGGCCGTCTGCCCATCTGGTTCGATTATAACGGCGACCAGTTACCCGACTTTGTCATGACCCAGATGGGCGGCATCGCCAAGCTCATGGAGCAGACCGCCACCGGCTTCGTGGAAAAAACCGGGGATGTACAACTGAATTGCAAACGTTTTCATTACGGCCAGTTATTCGATGTAAATGGCAGTGGCCGGCTGGACTTTGTCTGCCCCGATGAAACCGTCTTCCCGCAAAAGATTTACGATACCCTGCCTTTACCCTGGAGCAACATCACCAGCGCCATGCCCATAGTGGAAAAGGTGCCGGATACCATCATTGCCGATTTTGACAATGATCTGCGCATGGATATGTTTTTCATCAGTGGCCAGCAACTGCGTCCCTCAGGGGTGCAGCAAGAAGGTGATTTTCTCATTGAAGCCCAGCTCACCGGCGGAGAAAAGGGCTTCAACTTCATCAGCAATGGCGCCATCACCTTTGATATCAACTGGAATAAACTGGATGATGGTTTTGGTTTGCCGCGCATTCTAATCGGTAGCACGGCCTGGAACCCCGGCGCCGTTCCCTTCACCCTGGATCCAGCGGATCCATCGGTACTGGGCACCCCGGCCCCGGTTGCCGTGGAAGATGCACCCGTCATCCGCATTGGCTACGATGATGTAAGTCAGCGCTGGACTGTGATCCATCAAACGGAAGGGGTATGGAGTAATGCCTATTTTATTACCACCAGTACCGCACCCATCAGTGACTTGAACACCACGGGACTGTGGGGCAGTGACCACCCGGCCCCGCCCACCCTGCTCAGCAATACGACAACCGGCTTCAGTGACACCACCATTACCGCCGGTCTTGATGCCGCCATTCAGTGTGTGAGTGCCACGGCCGGTGATTACGATAACGACATGGATGTGGATCTGTATCTGGCATGCCGCACCGGTGTCAGCAATATCGAGAATATCCTCTACGAAAACCAGGGTGATGGCAGCTTCCTCGCCGTTGCCGGTGCCGGTGGCGCTGCCGGGCCAGTGGGCACCGCCATCACCAGCGGGAGTGGCACCGCCGATACCGTGGTAGGCGCCGACTATGATGTGGATGGCTTTATCGACCTGTTTGTTACCAATGGATTCAATATGCGCCCCGTGGAAACCGGTGGCCCAAGTAAATTATTTCGCAATCAGGGTAACAGTAACCACTGGATCGAGTTGGATCTGGTGGGCACGCTGACCGAGCGCGATGCCGTGGGAACCCGGGTCATTGCCACCGCCAACGGCATAAGCCAATTGCGGGTGCACAATGGCGGTTATCACCGTTGGGCCCAGGAACATAATCGTATTCACTTCGGGCTCGCTAATGCCACCACCGTGGATCTTACCGTGGAGTGGCCCAGTGGGGCCGTGGAAAGCTTCACCAATATAAGCGCCGACCAGCTCTATCGGATTACAGAGGGTAGCGGACTGGCGGTGGTCACTCCGGGCGATGCCCTGCCCTATCCCTGTGGTGCACCCACCTATGACGGTAATGTGGATGCCGGGGTATTCCTGTGGAAGGAATGCGCTACCGGGGAATGGCAGATGCGTATGCTTTCCGGGGGCACCACCCTTACCTATGTGGGTACCGTGACTTCCAGTTCCGCTTTCAGCCAGGTCACTCCCAAGAGCGTGGAGTCGGGGGACACCCTGGATTTCACCAGTAACCCATCCCAGATCAGCTTCAGTCTGACCATGAGTGGCAGTGGTGAAGATGGCGCGGAATTCCTTCCGGCCAGTGGTGCCAACACCTGCTTTAGCCTCGACCTTCCCGCCGGAGCTTCTGTATACCTCGGCCCCATGCGGGTACCGGTGAGCCAACCCCTGGATCTGGAAACCGTGGGGGTCTGCACCGGCATCGCTCCGGAACTCAGCGTGTCCCCCATTACCGTGGATGAAAGCGCCACGACGGCTGACTTCACGGTCACCCTGTCAGCGGATCCGGCCAACGTGGTCACCGTGGATGTGGGCACCAGTGATGGCAGCGCCACCGCCGGCGAGGATTACACCACCCTCAATACCAGCCTTAGCTTCAACCCCGGTGACCCGTTGTCGCAAACCGTGTCTGTCAGCTTGCTGGATGACAGCTTGGCGGAAGGCCTGGAAGATTTCATTCTCAGTCTCAGCAATCCGGTGAATGCCACTCTGTCGCCCCTGGGCAGCCAGGCCAGCGCCACCATTACCGATGATGAAGCTTCACCCTGTGGCACACCCACCTATGATGCCGCTACGGAAGCCGGGGTATTTCTCTGGCAGGATTGCTCTACGGGTAACTGGTACATGCGGGTTACCGCCGGAGGTGGCAGCGTAGCCTACAGTGGTCACTTCATCAGTGATCAGGCCTTTAGCAGTGTAACTGCCTATAGCCTGGAAAGCAGCGACGTACTGGATACCAGCGATCCATTACAGATCAGCTACCTGATGAATGTCAGCACTCAATGGGATGATGGCGTCAACTTCAGCTTCCCCGCCGGGGCCAATGCCTGCTTCACGCTGGAAAGTCCCATGGCAGCGGTCTATCTGGGTTCCAGTCGCACCCCCATGAGCACTTCCTTTGATCTCTCCACCCTGGGTGCCTGCAGTGGACTACCGCCACAAATCAGCATCAGTGACATCACGGTGCTGGAAACCGATGCCAGCGCCGATTTCACCCTGAGCCTGTCGGCAGCCAGTAGTAATACGGTAACGGTGGACGTCAATACGCAGGATGGCACTGCCCTTGCCGGTAGCGATTACACGGGCCTGGCGAGCACTACCGTCAGCTTTCTTCCGGGTGACCCCTTAAGCCAGACCATTTCGGTAGTGCTGATGGATGATGCCCTGTCCGAAGGGGACGAGGATTTTCACCTGCAGTTGAGCAACCCTGTTAATGCCACCCTGACCATGACGCAAGCCAGCGCCACGATTACCGATGACGAGGTTTCCAGTTGTGGTGAACCGGCCTATGATCCCGGCGTAACCGCCGCGGCCTTTGTGTGGCGTGATTGTACCACCGGCAAATGGTATACCCGTTTCACTGCGGGCGGCGGCAGCCTGACCTATACCGGTTCCGTAAGTGCCGATGCCGCCTACCTGAGCGTGGAACCCTTCAGCCTGGAGAGCAGCGATATTCTGGATAGCAGTACGGATCCAAGCATCATCAACTTCACCTTGAAGATGGGCACGGTATATCAGGATGGTTTCAACTTCACCTTGCCAACGGGCAATTCCGCCTGTTTTGCCATCGATACACCCACCGATGCCGTAGCCCGGGTGGGCGCCAGTGCAACGCCGGTTGCCCTGCCCTTCCGCCTGGACACCCTGGGGCCTTGCCCGTAACACAGGGCATACAGCCAATACCTTCGCGGCACCACTGCCTGAGTGGTGCCGCAAGTCATCAACCGCTCCATGCCTTCCATAACAGGGAAGCCCCACTGAGTAACAGCAGGGCTCCCACTATGGCCAATTGCTGTTGATGACTGATACCCAGGTGCACTCTGTGCCCCAGAAACAGCCCCAGTGCCATTACCGGAAAAGCATAGGCGATCGCCTGTAACAGGGAAGGCTGCAGCAATAAACCGGCAATAAGAAACAACACCATCCGTATGGCGCCATCCAGCAGAAACAAATCGGAAAGGGTGCCACGCAACCGGGCTTTATCCGGTAATCGATGCGCAAGATACACCACGAAGGGTGGCCCTCCGGTACCGAACATGGCCCCGATCAATCCACCGGTGAATCCGGCCGGTAGGGACCAGGCCCGATGAATGTGTTGCTCACCATGTATATTGAACAG
>CBDUNQ010000046.1:0-10034 GCA_965368625.1 uncultured Gammaproteobacteria bacterium | reverse complement strand
TTCATAAAATCGATGTTGGGGTGCCTGATGCACTACCCAGTCATCACCGGACACCAGTAACTGGGTTGGCAGGGTGATCGCAGCGGCATCCTCTACAATGCGTTTTGCCGTGTCATTGAGTGAAAGCAGGATATGGGAGGCGATGGGACGGCTGATCAGGGGGTCCTGTTCATAGCTTACAATGCGTTCCGGGTCATGGCTCAGGTACTTTGCTTTCACATAACTGTTGACAAAAAACGGCCCGCGGAGGGATTGCAGTAACTTGAGTCCCTGGTATGCAAAGGGTACATATAATTTTATCTTGAACGCGGGGGATGCCAGCACCATACAGCGGATTCGGGGTGCATAATCGTGTACCCAGGTGGAAACGAGAACGGCGCCAACACTCTGCGCGATAACGGCGATATTTTCATGCGCGTGAGCATGGTGGTGGACGATATGTTCAATGAAGGTATGTACATCGCGAACGGAATCGGAAAGGTCGGGACTAAAGCCACGCTCACCAGGAGAAAGCCCATGACCACGCGCATCCCAGGCGAAATAGTCATAATCATCCATTTGTAGTTCATCCACCAGATGGGCCACTCGGCCGGAATGTTCATGGCCGCGATGAAACAGCACAATGGCGCCTCTGGGGTTATCAGAACGGGCGGGCCAATGACGATAAAATAATTCAACGCCATCGTGTGTAGTGAAATGATGCTCTTCAACAAGACGTTGTGAGATAGTTTTTTCCATGGTGCTTCCCCTTGCGATACGGTTGTACGGGACCTCCTCTGGTAATCACCGGGCCGGGATTAGGAAGGTAGGTCTGGTAAGGAGAAGTTTGTATACAAGTAGCTGAATCAGCAACTATTAATCGTATAGTGGAATATTTTTGGATAATAAGTATATTAATACAATACTTTTTTCATTGGGCGGTCCGCATGCGCTGGTTGCCAGGTGACCTGCCACCCTGAGTGGATCAGGGCAGCATGAAGTTGTGCAGGTGCTTAGCCCAGCGGGTAAAGGCAGATGGGAGAGTTACTGTTCCTTGTGCAGTCGCAACTCCCAGCCGGCTTCAACCCAAAATGGCAATGGTTCATCGGGAAAAAATAATTTGTAGAGAATGCTATAGGGAAATGAGAATTGCATATGGGAAAGGATCACCCACTCCAGGTTTTCATTTCGCAGGATCTGATTTCTGAAATCCAGATGTAACATGCCGATGGTGGGGGGGAGTGTGAGCAGATTGAAAAAGGTTTTTGCTACCGTGGTATGTGGCCAGATTTCACCATTTCCAGGGCCATCGTTGTTATCAATGAAGGTGTTGTAGTACATGGGCTGTGCCCCACTGGCATTCAGCTCCAAGGCAACGGGGTAAATGCCAAACCATTCATTGAGCAAGGTTCTGTACCCGGGAACGGTTACCCGACCATAGGCATGGCGTAAGTCACCGTGGATCTTTTGCAGCTCCCCGCGTATTGTGCGATTAAAATCATCACAGATTCTGTTGATCATCGGTATGCTGCTCTGGAGATTTTCAACAGTAGTAATACACTGCTGATAGAGCTCAGCCAGCATACTCAGTTGGTCTGGTATGCTGAGGCACTGCAATTGCAGAGAAAGGGAAAGCGTTTCCGGAAGTGTTTGCAGCAAGTCATTGCTTACCCCTTTGAAATACATTTTTGGGGCAACGCTGATGCGGGCATGCATACCAAGGCACTTGAATCGATAAAGGCCGTTAAAATCATCCGCATCGTGACTCTGTTTGCCATGAGACAGTGTCGGTGAGGCGAGTGTAATCAGCATGATGCAGAGAATCGAAAAGTTGACTACCGTGTTGCACCCGATACTGACAAGTTGCCAATGAGTTGTGTGTTGATGGATTCGATGCTGGTACATGAAGAGGCTCCTTGCGCTCATAGTGGAATAATCCATTTCTGAGGACAGGCTAGCCTATGGTGGTGACTCCGCTATGGGTAATTTGAATTAGTTAAATTATATGTAAGCAGACAAACTTATAACCTTGGGATATACAGGCTAAGAGTCTAGAATCATGCCATCCATTTATGATCTAAAACCAAAATTCCAGGACCTGCTGCGCCCGGTGGTGCGCCAGTTGGCTGCATGCGGCGTCAGTGCCAATGCCATTACCCTGTTGGCCATGGTGCTGTCGTTGGCAGCAGGCATTCTGTTGGCAAGTAACCTGAATCAACCGCTATGGTTTCTGATGGTTCCGCTGGTGCTGTTTGTGCGCATGGCACTCAATGCGGTGGATGGCATGCTGGCCCGGGAACATGATATGAAATCAGCCTTGGGAGCGATCCTCAATGAGTTGGGCGACGTGGTTTCCGATGCGGCCTTGTACCTGCCCTTTGCATTGATCCAGGGCGTGGAGGCCTGGCTGGCGATTGTGGTGGTGATATTTGCCATCATCAGTGAAATGACTGGAGTGATTGCCGTGCAGATTGGTGCGCAGCGGCGATATGATGGTCCCATGGGGAAAAGTGATCGCGCCTTCTGGTTTGGCTCTGCGGCATGCCTGCTCGGATTTGGGCTTTCTCCTGCCCCCTGGTTTGACTATTTCCTTGTGCTTGTGTTGTTACTGCTGATCGTCACCATCTTCAACCGGGTACGCAAGGCATTGGACGAATGTCCATGATTTCTTCCTCACTCAGTGCTTCCGTACTGTGGTCTCTTGCCGGCTTGTTTCTGTTGCTTGCCCTGGCAAGCGGTGTGGCAAGCATGTTGAAACACGCCAATCCTCATAAGGATTATCAGGAGCTGATACTGCGCATCCGTTCCTGGTGGATCATGGTCAGTATTTTCACCGTGGCCATGGTGCTTTCTGACAGTGTATCCCTGGCGTTTTTTGCCTTTATCAGTTTTCTTGCCGTGAAGGAATATTTTTCCATTATTACCACGCGGCGCGCGGATCGGCGCGTATTGTTCTGGGTGTATCTTGCAATTCCTTTTCAGTATTACTGGGTGGCGCAGGAATGGTACGGTATGTTCATTATCTTTATCCCCGTCTATATGTTCCTGTTGTTACCCATGCGCATGGTCATGATTGGTGATACCCGGCATTTTCTCAACGCCGTGAGTACTCTGCACTGGGGAATGATGACCCTGGTGTTCAGTTTGAGTCACCTTGCCTACCTGCTGGTACTGCCGGCAATGGATCCGTACCAGGCCGGCGGTGCGGGGCTGGTGTTGTATCTGGTGTTTCTTACCCAGTTCAATGATATTGCCCAGTATATCTGGGGGAAGATGCTGGGTAAGCGAAAAATCATACCCAAGGTGAGTCCCAATAAAACCTGGGAAGGTTTTCTGGGCGGAGTTGCCACTACCACACTGTTGGCAGTTTTACTGTCCGGGTTTCTTACGCCGTTGGGGGTGTCTGAAGCCGTTGTTGCCGGCCTGCTTATTGGTATTGGCGGTTTTATCGGTGATGTAACCATTTCCGCCCTGAAGCGGGATCTGGGGGTGAAGGATAGCGGAACCCTGTTACCAGGGCATGGTGGAATCCTTGATCGAATCGACAGCCTGACCTATACGGCACCATTGTTTTTTCATTATGTATTCTATCTGTATTATTGATCCATGAAGCGCGTGCTGCAGATTCTCCGGTTTGGTTTTTATGCGATCATCGTTCGCTTCCTGGTGTTGGTGGTAATCGGCTTGAATGTGCGACATAAAGCGCGGTTACCACGAAAAGGTCCGGCAATACTGGTGGCCAATCATAACAGCCACCTCGATACCCTGGTGTTGATGACCCTGTTACCGCTCTCCAGTCTTTCCAGGGTGCAGCCGGTGGCCGCCATGGATTATTTTCTTCGCAACCGTCTACTTGCCTGGTTTGCTCTGAACATCATCGGCATACTGCCCATCAGGCGTAGACGTGCAAGCCGCGAAGATGATCCCCTTACACCCTGCTACAAGGCACTACAGCAGGGGAAGATCCTGATTTTTTTCCCGGAAGGTACGCGTGGTGAGCCTGAGCGATTGTCGGAATTCAAGGGCGGAATCGCGCGCCTGGCCGAAACCTTTCCCGAAGTCCCCGTGGTGCCGCTATTGCTACATGGCCTGGGCAAGGCCTTGCCCAGGGGAGAAGCCCTGTTGGTACCTTTTTTCTGCGATGTGTTCGTAGGTAATGGGCAATTCTGGACGGGTAGCAAAAAGGAATTTCTGCATTCCCTGGAACAGGAGTTAAGCCGGCTATCCGAGGAGGGACAGTTCCCCAGCTGGGAGTAGTGGTCAATATTGTCGCTTATAGCAGGAAAACATAGGCGCAAAAGAACATGGTGGTGAGCACGGCAATCATATACAGAAAAAGCTGTACATTACCCTGTCTCGTCCGTTGGGTGCCTCGTAACAGGCTTTCATTGTATTTGGTGATCAGGAGGTTCCATTTATGCAGTTCATCGGAATGGATGGAGAGATTCTGCAGGTAGGCGGAAAATGCATTCCTTGATTGATCACTACTCAATAAACGATAGAAATAACGTTTTGCCCTGTTCTGGTCCACTTCACAACCAAGGCCATGCTCTAATAGCAAGGCCATGCGGGCGGTGGAGGGGATATGGTTTTGTCTGGCGGCGGGTTGATACCATTCCGCTGCGCGGGCATAGCTTTTTGCCACGCCCCGGCCATAAAAAAACAGCTCACCCAATTCATAGCGTGCATCGTTATCCCCTTCGTTGGCGGCCTTGGTAAGCCAGAAGCGGGCTTCCTTTGCATCAAAGACCGGGCTATTGCTCCTGAGGTGGATCATGCCCAGATGATAGTAGGCAAGGGGCTCTTCCTGTTCGGCAGCCTGTTTATAAAATTGAATGGCTTCCTGTAAATCCTGCTCATTATCCGCCCGCGATTCCA
This sequence comes from uncultured Gammaproteobacteria bacterium, assembly GCA_965368625.1. Classification (GTDB taxonomy): domain Bacteria; phylum Pseudomonadota; class Gammaproteobacteria; order DSM-19610; family DSM-19610; genus JAIVHA01. Next base: position 5,177 of record CBDUNQ010000046.1, on the reverse strand, counting down.
ATATGGATCCCACACGCAGCTGGGCCAGGGCATTTCCATTGTCAGCGGCTGCCCGGTACCAGCCCAGCGCCTCTTCCTGTTGGCCGGTATCCGAGCCGGAATTTTCCTCTTCAAGTAATTCACCCACATGTACCTGTGCCAGGGTGTCGCCATTTTCCGCAGCGGCCAGGTACCAGTGGAAGGCATTCTCACGGCTTACGGGGATACCCAGTTCACCTTCTTCAAAAATATAGCCCAGGGCGAATTGGGCATCGGGGTGATTATCTTCTGCAAGTTCTTTATAAATGGCGATGGCGCGATGGATATCCGCTTTTACGCCCTTCCCATAGCGAAAGGCCGTGGCAAGATCCATGCGGTTTGCGACTCGATTGTGATTCATGCCTATCCCTGCTTATTATGGTTGCTGAGCCTCTGCGGGCTGTATCTACTCGGGGCAATGCACTGTTTTCAGTAATTGGGCGGCGCAAAGGGTACTCCCCACCCGACTTCGCGCTTTCAATGCATGGTTATGGTAGCGTTTCTTTGTGAAAATCGCGATACGGCGATTCACCGAAACAGGGGAACAGGATTTCAATGTGCTGAAAGCCGGAGAGGGCTTGGCCATAAGGCATTGATTCCGGCATGTGAGCGTCAGATGACCAATAGAAAACCGACTTGCCGATTCTGCCTGATTACGCGCTTTATTGTGGTTTTTGCGCTTCTTTTTCTGCTGCTATTGATACTGCTGGGATCCCGTAACGAAGTTATACAGCAATGGCGCGACTTCCTGTTTCCCTAGGGAAGGTGTATCAAGACAGCCTTTCTCACTGAATGATAATTAATTCAATAAGTTAGTGACTTCTTCCCGGTGCGCGTGGGCTTGTCTCGCGCGCGCTTGTTTATCAAGGATTCGCTGCGGTTTTCGGCGTCTTTTTACTGTCGTACATGGTGCTCAATAAGTCCTGGCGGTGATTATCAACGAGTTCATGGGCCGCCAAGCTGGGAAAGCCTACGTTCTCCAATAGTAGCTGCCCCATATGCAATCCTGCTTCAAGTACTTCCGGCACGATCTGGGTGGCACCCATGTCCAGCAGACGTGCGGCATGTTCATCATCATGGGCGCGAACGATAATGGGTAAATCCGGCGCCATTTTGCGGGCCGTCTGCAGCACCCGCTCCGCCGCCACATCGTTATCGGTACTGATAACCAGTGCGGCAGCCTGATGAATGTGCACCTTTTCCAGAATGGCCTGGCGGGTGGCATCACCCACATAGACCGGAGCGCCCTTGGCACGCATGTGCGCAACGCGGTTGGCATCCTTCTCCAAGGCTACATGGGGAATTTTTTGCCGGTCCAGCAAAGCGGTCAGTAATTTTCCGGTACGCCCGTAGCCAATGATCACCACATGCTTGGACAGTTCCGGTGGCAGGTTGATCTCTTCGGAAGTTTCCGGCGTCCGTTGTTCAAAGTGAATGCCGATACGTTGCGCCAAGCGGGCGACCAGGGGGGTCAGTAACATGGTGGCACTGACCACGATGAGCATGAACTGGGCGGTATCCAGAGGCAGCAGTGACAGGGCGATGGCCAGGCCAATGACCACAAAGGCAAATTCCCCTCCCTGCCCCAGCAACAGCCCCATTTCCAACGATTGCCCGGTGGTAAACCCATAGAAGCGGGCAATGATGGTGGTAATTACTGCCTTGATGAGAAACAGACCGACGATGGAAAGGGCAAGCCATACCGGGTTGGAAGCGATTTCCATCAGGTTGATGCCCATGCCCACAGACATGAAGAACAAGCCCAGCAGCAAGCCCTTGAATGGCTCGATATTGACTTCAATTTCGTGGCAATACTCGGTTTCTGAAAACAGTAATCCGGCGAGAAATGCCCCCAAGGCCGCAGACATGCCGGCACTGTGAGTGATGGCCGCGGTGGCGATGATAATCAGCAGGGTGGCGGCCATGAACAATTCCGGACTATGGGTGCCGCTGACCAGTCGAAACAGTGGCCGCACAATGAGCCGGCCGATGCCCAGGATGGCAACAATGGCGATAAGGGCTGTGCCAAAGGCAAGCCCCAGGTCACCAAGGAATGAGCCACCGGTCTGGGCGCCAAAGGTGCCCACCAGGAACAGGATGGGTACCACGGCAATATCCTGTGCCAGTAAGATGGCGAAACTGCCCTGCCCGATGGCTGTACCGAAACGACCCTGTTCGGTGATGATCTGTACCACCATGGCGGTGGAAGACAGGGCCAGACAACTGCCCAGCACCACGGATACCTGCAGGCTGTTATCAAATTGATAGGCGATCAGGCCAATGACCAGGCCTGACAGGAGGATTTGCGCATTTCCCATGCCCAGTACCAGGCGGCGCATGCCCCACAGGCGCTCAAAGGAAAGCTCCAGGCCGATCATAAACAGGAGAAACACCACGCCGAGTTCCGCCAGGGCGGTAATGCCTTCCACATCGGTGATCAGCACATGCTGCAGCCAGGTGTATTGATCGGCCAGTTGTGCCAGGCTGTGCGGCCCAACGGCAATACCCACCAGCAAAAAGCCCAGCATGGGGCTGATATGCAGACGTCGCACCAAGGGAATAACCAAGCCCGCAGCGACAAGAAAGATTACCGCCTCTTGTAGTCTCAGGTGTTCCATTTTCCTGCAGCCTTGTGTAAATGACAAAAGGAATCAGACGCATGTCCTAGCGGCAGGACGAGGGGGAGACTGTAGAGACCAGAGTTCAGGACTCCGGTTTCAGGCGGCGACCCAACAGTTCTCGTACGGCCATCATGGGGTCGTGTTGCTCAAACAATACCTTGCTGACTTGTTCGCTGATGGGCATTTCCACGCCGTAGCGCTGTGCCAGGGCCACAATTTCCCGCGCTGTGTGTACGCCCTCCACGGCCTGGCCGATGGCGGCGATGGCTTCCTCCATGGGAGTGCCCTGACCCAGGGCCAGCCCCAGCCGGCGATTGCGCGACTGGTCATCGGTGCAGGTGAGAACCAGGTCGCCCACTCCCGCCAACCCCATGAAGGTTTCCGGGTGTCCTCCCAGGGTGGTGCCCAGGTGGATAATTTCATGCAGACCGCGGGTGATGAGTGCGGCACGGGCATTGGCGCCGAAGCCGAGCCCATCGGAGATGCCGGCGGCGATGGCCATGACGTTTTTCACGGCACCGCCCAGTTCAACACCCTGTAGATCCTGGCTGGTATAGGCGCGAAAATCGGCGCAACTCAATAACTGTGCAAGTTCCTGTGCCAGGTCATCCCAGGCACTGGCCACGGTGACTGCGGTAGGCTGGCCCAGGGCGACTTCCCTGGCGAAGGTGGGGCCGGAAATGACGGCGTGGGGAAAATCGGCACCCAGCTGGTCGGCGAATACTTCATGCAGGAAGCGGCCGGTGCCCAGCTCCAGGCCTTTCGTGGCCCAGGCAATCCGCTGGTGTTGGGTCAGCAGGGGTTTCAGTTGTGCCAGCACGCCAGCAAAGGCATGGCTGGGCACTACCACCAGCACCGTATGTACCCCTTCCAGGGTGGCGGCCAGGTCGGCGCTGGCAGTGAGATCCGGTGGAAAAGGAATGCCCGGCAGATAATGTTCATTACAGAGGTTTTTCTGCAGCGGGGTGATTTCTTCCTGCAGATGACCCCAGAGTCGCACGCCATGTCCCTGGCGTGCCAGGAGAATGGCCAGGGCGGTACCCCAGGAACCGGCACCCAGTACGGCGATGCTGTTACGGCTGGTGCTGCTCATGGGGATGGATGGCGGCCCTAGTGGGCGGTGCCATCCTTGGCGTTGCTGACCTCCGCCTGAATCTCTTGCAGTTTCTGGGCATAGAGTGCATCAAAATTGACCGGCGCCAGGTACACCGGCGGGAATCCACCCTTGCCGATGAAATCGGCGATGGCTTCACGGGCGAAGGGGTAGAGTACATTGGGGCAAAAGGCGCCAAGCATGTGTCCCATCTGCTGCTGGTCGAAACCGGCGATGCTGAAGATACCCGCCTGATGCACTTCAGCCAGATAGGCGGTTTTTTCGCCGAGCTTGGCCGTCACGGTAATGGACAGTAATACTTCAAAAGTATTTTCAGCCACCGGATTGGCATGGGTGCTGAGCTGCAGGTTTACATCCGGCTTCCACTCTTCCGTGAAGATCGCGGGGGAGTTGGGTGTTTCAAAGGATACATCTTTCAAAAAAACCTTCTGGATGCCAAATTGCTGTTCGGCATTTTCTTCGCCGGCGGCGATGGTGTTGTTTTCTTCGGTCATGGTTCCCCCTTGTTATGGTATGCCTTGGTATTTCCTGTGAACGGGGGAAGAAGTCGCACTTCTTCCCCATGGATTGCCTGTGCTCAGGCGTGAGGGGCCAATAATGGATCAAGTTGGCCCTGACGGTCCAGCGCTACCAGATCGTCACAACCGCCAATATGGCGGTCATCGATAAATATCTGCGGTACGGAGGTGCGTCGGCTGCGCTGTTCCATTTCAGCGCGCATGGCAGGGTCACGATCCACGGAGATCTTGGTATATTGCACTTGCTTACTGTCCAGAAGCTGTAAGGCCATGGTGCAATAGACGCAAAAATCACTACAGTACACTTCCACTTTTGCCATAACTACTACTTCCGTGTAACTGGCAGGTTGGCATTTTTCCACGCCACCATGCCGCCGCCCAGGTTGAACACATTTTCAAAGCCATGCTTCTTCAGCTGGCCGCCTGCCGTGGCAGAGCGTTGTCCTGAGTGACAGTAGGTAATAATGGGGCGATTCCTGTGTTTTTCAAGTTCGCCCACGCGACTGGCGAGTTCCTGTACCGGAATATGCAGGGCATTGAGTACATGGCCATCCTGATATTCCTTTTGTGAACGGGTATCGATGAATAGCGCATCCTGCTGATTCAGCAGCCGAATGGCTTCCATGGGGCCGATGTCCTTGATATTGCGCAACAGGCGCTGGGCTTCGGTGCCAATGATCAAGGCGAGAATCGCGCAAAACGCCAACACCAATAACCAGTGATTGCTTATGAATTCAAAGAGCTGACTCATCTAGTACGTACTACCCAACGCCAAAGGAAAGAGAACGGTGGTGGAACTGCCTGGCAGGAAACCCTACTGCGCCATGGTGCAGAAAACTTCTCGCATCATGCCGATCAGCCGCAGGGTTCGTGCGAGGTCCGGCTGGGCAAACGTGTCGCCCTCGA
>CBDUNQ010000045.1:0-10035 GCA_965368625.1 uncultured Gammaproteobacteria bacterium | reverse complement strand
AATATCAATATTTACAATTATTTCATTTTTCTGCAAGGCAGCCCGCCCATGGATCGCCAAGCCCTGCATGGGCACAGAGCCCGCAGTGACCGATGGCTGCTCTCCGGAATCGGCCGCGATGGAATCCAGTGTTATGGCCACGGGCGGCGACCACAGGGAAGCCCGCAGATTGACCAGCTCCACATCCGCTTCCAGGGCATGACCATAGCGCTGTTGGTGCGCCGCATGAAAGGCGGCTTCCAGGGCCGCAGGCGCCTGCCAGGGAATATTCAGGGTATAGGATTGCCCGAGATAGCGCAGGTCAACGGAAAAATCACACTCAATGCAGTCCGCCGCCACACCTTCTTCCTGCAGTGCCTGGCGTCCCTGGGCTGCAAGACCCTGCAGCTGTTCCCGCAACCCTTCCTGATCAAGATCCCGCAATACACCGCCAAAGGTAACCGAAAGCTGCCGCCCTCGCGGTGCCGTCAACATACCCAGCGCCGATAGCACACCCGCATGCAAAGGCACCAGGGCCCGGGTCATATCCAGTGCCTCGGCCAGGGCGCATACGTGTAAACCTCCCGCACCACCAAAGGAAACCAGGACAAAATCCCGGGGATCCTCGCCCCGCTGCACGGAAATCACCCGCAGCGCCTGGGCCATGTGCTCATTGGCCAGATCGATTATCCCCTGGGCCATGGCCTGCAATGACAGACCAAGGCCCTGGGCCAGTGGCTTGAGTGCCGCCGCTGCCGCGTCTTCATCCAACTGCATTGCGCCGCCAAGAAAATCATCGGCACGCAAACGACCCAGGATAAGATTGGCATCGGTAACGGTGGGATGCCGGCCACCTCTTCCATAGCAGGCAGGACCGGGATCAGCACCCGCCGAGGCCGGCCCCACCTGCAGCAGGCCACCGGCATCCATACTGGCGATGGATCCACCGCCGGCGCCGATGGTATGCATATCCACCATGGGCACCGCCACCGGATAGGGACCGATATGGCCTTCATTGGTAAGCCGTAACTCACCATCGATGAGCGCCACATCGGTGGAAGTCCCCCCCATATCGAAGGTCATGAGCCGGGGATAGCCGGCGGCCATGGCCAGGCTCCGGGCCCCCTGCAAACCGCCCGCCGGCCCGGACAACAGCAGGTGCACCGCTTCCCGTCCCGCCTGCTGCGCACTCACCGTGGCCCCGGAGCTTTGCATCACGGACACCGTAGCGGGTTTGAGCTGTGCCCCCAGTCGCTGCAGGTAGCCTTCTACCAGTGGCCCCACCCAGGCATTGAGCCAGGTGGCCATGCCACGTTCATATTCCCGATACTCGGGCAAAACGCTCGAGGAACGGGAAACAAACAGGTCCGGCGGCAAGTGCTGGACAATGGCCCGCTCATGCCGGTCATCCCGATAGGAAAACAGCAAGTTGATGGCCACGGCCCGCGGATTCAGCGCGCGCACACGTTCGGCAAGGGTAACCAGCTCTTGAGGGTCCAGTGGCTCTATTTCCGTACCGTGCACATCCAATCGCCCGGCCACTTCCAGGCAATGGGACTCCGGCACCGGAGGCACGGGCGGTGCGGGTTGCAGATCGTAGAGGGATGCACGCGCCTGCCGTCCAAGTGTGAGAAGATCAGCCAATCCGCGATTGGTGATGAATACCGTAGACACCCCTTTACCTTCCAGCACGGCATTGGTGGCCACGGTAGAGCCATGAATCAGTTGCAGGCCCTGTAGCGACAGGCCCAACTCGGAAATGCCCTGAAGAATGGCCCGTTCTGGTGCTTCAGGCGTGGACAACACCTTATGGATACGTAGCTGACCCTTCTGGAACAGTACAAAATCGGTAAAGGTACCGCCGGTATCCACCCCCAGCAAAGACAGTGTCATACCACCCGGCCACCCATCAGCCACTCACCACACAGTTTCTGCCACTTTGCTTGGCGTCATACAGGGCTTGATCCGCACGTTCGATAAGCGCTTCGGGCGTATCTTCTTCCTGCGCCTGTGCCAGACCCTGGCTGATGGTGATATTCACCGCAGTGGTACGCAGATGGATAGGACTATTGGCTACGCGGAGACGGACACGTTCCGCCACCTGTTGCGCGGTATGCAGGGATGTGTTTTCCAATATCACCAGAAACTCTTCCCCACCATAACGACCGACATAATCAAAATCACGTACCGCGGATTTCATTCGTGCCGCCACATCGCGTAACACTTCATCGCCCATCTGGTGACCATATTCATCATTGATCTTCTTGAAGTAGTCCAGATCTGCCATGACAACACAGAGTGGCTGGTTGGTCTTGTGCGCCTCCACTAGCAAGCGTTTCAGCTGGGTCAGCACGGTGGCGCGATTGAGCAGACCTGTCAATTCATCGATGCGCATGGCTTCCAGCAGACGTCGCTGCTGACCACGCATACGCTGCACGGAGCTCTCCAGGTGCTGCACCTCGGCACGATGATACACTTCCGTGGCAAGTGCGATATCCAGGGCGGTGATCTTCAGCACGAAGGCCGCCAGGGCACGCCCCTGTGCCGGCTTCAGATCGGCGCGCGACACTTCTTCCAGAATCAATGTCTGCAGCAGATTGTAGGCAGTGAGGTACAGGCTCAGAGGCACACCGACCCGGGCATGGGCAATGCCCACCCGCAGGCGCTGCTCAAAATAAGGTTCTTCGCAGAAGTCTTGGCCAAAGGTGTAGAGGTACTGCGTCTGCTTTTCCTTGAGACGCGCCAAGTCAAAACTCTCCAGCAGATGATGGCTTTGTTCATGAGTTTGCAACTTGGCGAAGAAGGCATCGATAATCTGCGTGGAAACTGCCGGAGTCAGCACCTTGCGACGCAGCACCCCCGCCAATTCACCATCACAGGCGGGCAGGGCAAGAAATTCCAGCTGTTTTTGCCGCCACCGGGCATCGAAGCCATATTGCCGGCAATACTGCGTATCATCACTCATGGAACCTGCTCACACCTTTGTGGTCCGAAACATAGCGGTTGATTCCCGCACCACAGTTGATTATAAAAGCCCTCAATCCAAGTTCGGCAATCTGCACTCTTTAGGGATAATAAAACACATGGCAGCGGAAGTCCTGATCTGTGCACAACATCTGCAACGCTTCTTTGGCCATACCTGTGCCGTAAACAAGGTCAGCTTCAGCCTTTCCCGCGGTGAAGTCCTGGGTTTTCTTGGTCCCAACGGGGCCGGCAAATCCACTACCATGCGCATGCTTACCGGCAATCTTGCTCCCAGCACCGGGAGTGTCACTGTGGATGGCGTGGACTTGCTGGACGAACCGCGCAAGGCCAAGGCAAAAATCGGCTATCTGCCGGAACAACCCCCTGTGTATCGTGAATTGACCGTGCGTGAATACCTGTATTACTGCGCCTGCCTGCACCGGGTGCCTGCACGGCAGATTAAAGGGGCCGTGGAACAGGCCATGAGTCGCTGCGGCCTGAACTCGGTAAGCCGGCGCCTCATTGGCAATCTATCCAAGGGTTTTCAGCAGCGGGTGGGCATTGCCCAGGCAATCCTGCACAATCCGGCAGTGGTGATCCTCGACGAACCCACGGTGGGTCTGGACCCGATCCAGATTCGTGAAATCCGTAACCTGATCCGTGAACTGGGTGAATCCCACGGGATCATCCTTTCCACCCACATTCTTCCCGAAGTGCAGGCTACCTGCAGTCATGTACAGATCATTCACCAGGGGCAACTGGTATTTACCGACAGCCTGCACCAATTACAGGAACGTCTTAAGGGCAATACCCTGATACTCGCTTGCCACCAGCCCCCTGCCGCGGAAATCCTGCAACAGGTCCCTGGAGTACAGCAGGTGGAAACCCTGCAGGATGGCCGCCTGCGCATTCACTATGAAAGTGAAAACCCGGCGGAAGCACTGGCACGGCAAGCCGCCACCGAGGGTTGGCGTCTGTATGAATTGAGCCCGGAAACCCGCACACTGGAACAAATCTTCGTGGAATTGACAACCCGTGAACCGGGAGAGGCCGTCGAATGATCTTCACCATTGCATGGCGGGAATGCCGCAGCCTGTTTCTTTCCCCCCTGGCCTGGTCGGTACTGGCCGTGGTGCAATTCATCATGGCCTATCTGTTTCTCGCTCAGGTGGATAATTTTTCCGCCATACAGCCGCGGCTGGCGGGCATAGAGGGCGCCCCGGGCGTAACCGACATCATCATCGCCCCACTGCTTGGTGATGCCGCCATTATATTGTTACTCGTCACGCCCCTGATCACCATGCGCATCTTCAGCGAAGAACGTCGCAATGGCACCCTCAGCCTACTGATTTCGGCACCGGTTTCCATGACTGAAATCGTACTGGGCAAATACCTCGGCGTACTGGGATTCTTTTTCATTCTGTTACTGATGCTGCTGGCCATGCCGTTTTCCCTGCAGGCCGGCGCCACACTGGACCTGGGCAAACTCGCTGCCGGTGCCCTGGGGCTGACCCTGCTGGTGGCCGCTTTCAGTGCCGCCGGACTGTATCTGTCGGCGCGCACCGAGCAACCCACCGTGGCGGCGGTCAGTACCTTTGGTCTGCTGCTCTTGCTGTGGATCATCGACTGGGCCGGCAACAGTGGCGTGCAGGTCAGCGGTTTGTTGCACTACTTATCCCTGCTGCGACATTACGAATCCCTGCTGAAGGGCCTGTTCAACACCAGTGATATTGCCTATTACCTGCTGTTCATCACAACCTTTCTCGGACTGAGCATTCGTCGTCTGGATGCCGACCGGCTTTCCCACTGAAGAACGATTATGGAAATCACCGCAAAATCCCGATTCTGGTTGCGCGCCCAAAGCCTGCTATTCACTCTGCTGTTTCTGGCGATCATCGGCACTTTGGCCTGGCTCAGCACCCGGTATCAGCTACAGGCCGACTGGACCGCCAGTGGCCGCAATACCCTCACCAGCGATAGTCGCAAGGTACTGGATACCCTGGAAGCGCCAGTCCGTATCACCGCCTTTGCCCGGGAAAACGATTTCCTGCGCAAACAGATCAAGGACACCCTGGCACGTTATCAGCGGGTCAAGCAAGACATTCAGCTGGACTTCATCAACCCGGACAGCGACCCGGAGCAGGTGCGCCAGTTGGGGATCAGCCTCGACGGAGAACTGTTACTGCAATACCAGGGCCGCAGTGAAAAGGTGCAGCAACTCAGCGAACAGACCATCACCAATGCCTTGTTGCGCCTGGCACGGCAGGGGGAACGCTGGGTCCTGTTCCTCACCGGTCATGGAGAACGGAACCCCCTGGGCAAAGCCAATCATGACCTGGGCACCTTCGGAGCCGAACTGCAACGCAAGGGGCTCATGGTGCAGCCATTGACCCTGGCCCAGAACCCCGGTATTCCCGACAATACCAGCCTGCTGGTAATTGCCAGCCCGCAAACCAGTCTATTGCCCGGAGAAACCAGCATCATTCGTGAATACCTGGAGCACGGCGGCAATCTCCTGTGGCTGGCCGAACCCGAACACACAGGGGGAATGGAACCCATTGCCGAAGACCTGGGATTGGAATTTCTGCCGGGACGCATCGTCGATGCCACCACACAACTGTTTGGCATCAACAATCCGGCCTTTGTGCTCATTCCTGAATACCCCATGCATGCCGTTACCCGGGATCTCAGCAGCCTCAGCCTGTTTCCCGAAGCGCTTGCCCTGGAAATCGTCGGCCAGCCACAGTGGAGCACCAGCCCGATACTGACCACCCTGGAGCGTGCCTGGACCGAACTGGGACCGCTGGAAGGAGAAGTGCGCTACGATGCCGACAGCGACGAGCGTGCCGGCCCCCTGGATATCGGTATCGCCTTTCAACGCGAGGGCAAGCCATCCCGCACCAGTGGCGAACCGCGCCAGCAACGCATTGTGGTCATCGGCGATGGTGACTTCCTCTCCAATTCCTATGTAGGCAATGGTGCCAACCTGGATCTGGGCCTCAACCTGGTGCACTGGTTGAGTGATGATGAGGATTTTCTCGCCATCCGCGCCAAGACCGCACCGGACACACAGCTCACCCTCAGTGGTCGCGCGCAAGCCATCATCGCCATTGGCTTCCTGCTGGCATTGCCGGGAGTCCTGTTGCTCTCGGGCGTTACCATCTGGCTGCGTCGCCGGGGCCGCTAGGGATGATGCGCCGCAACCTGACCAACCTTGTCCTGCTGCTGGTGCTGGTCGGTCTTGGCCTGGTGGTCTACTTTGAACCGGGTTTGCAGCCCAAGCCAGAGGCACCAAGGCTTACACCGTTGCGCAGTGATGATATTTCCCACATCCAGCTACAACGTCCGGGAAAGGGCAGCCTGACATTACAGCGTGAAGGTGAACACTGGTTTATCCATGGAGAGCCCTCCATACCAGCCGCCGAGTTTCATGTTCGGGGTCTGCTGCGTCTGGCCCAGGAACAGGCATTGCGTCACTACCCGGCCAAGGACCTGGACCCGGCCAAGCTCGACTTGCTGGAACAGCGGCCTGAAGTCATCTTCAATAAACAGTACCGGGTGCGGTTTGGCGGCACCGATCCATTGGATGACCAGCGCTTTGTGCAGGTAGGCGATCAAATCCTGGTGATCCAGAATCTCTACCAGCACCAGGTGGAAGCTGACCTGGGTCAGTGGATTGACCCTCATCTGCTGCCGGAAGACAGCCAACTGCAAACCATCAAGCTGCCGCAACTGACCCTGGAACGTGACGCACAGGGGCACTGGCAACTCACACCGGAGCAAACACAGCTTACCAGCGATCAACTGGCGCAATTGGCACAACAGTGGCAAAACAGCAGCGCCATTCGAGTACAGGTATCCACTACGGAGGTGCAGGGTGAAAAGATCACCATTACCACCGTCAATCCGGAGCAGCGCATCGAGTTCCTGGTGAAGGAATCCCCAGAGGAAGTGGTCTTTCAGCGGCAAGACCTGGGGGTGTCGTATACCCTTACTCCGGAAAGCGCACAGGGCCTGTTACACCTCTCTCCCGCTGAAGTCAGCACACCGGAGCCCGCAAGCCTCCGCCCTGAGACAGCCGAGTAAACCATGCACCCGACCATGAGCAGGTAATGCCCGAACTTCCCGAAGTTGAAACCACGCGACGCGGCATTGCGCCCTATCTGCAAGGCATACCCATCCGGGGACTGGTGATTCGCACCACAGGTCTGCGCTGGCCGATTCCCAGCCGTCAATTACAGCGGAATTTACCCGGCCAGACCATTATTGCAGTGGAGCGCCGCGCCAAGTATCTGCTGCTGCGCTGCACCGGGGGAACCATCATCATCCACCTGGGCATGTCCGGCAGCCTGCGCCTGCTAACCCAGGAACAGCCACCGGGCAAACATGACCACTTCGACCTGCTACTGGAAAATGACACTTGCCTGCGCCTCACCGACCCGCGCCGCTTCGGTGCCATACTCTGGACCCGGGACGACCCGCAGCGCCACCCCCTGCTGGCAGCACTGGGTCCGGAACCCTTGAGTGAAGCCTGCAGCGGCCAGTACCTTTACACCCGCTCGCGGGGAAAACGGGTAGCCATCAAGTCTTTCCTGATGAATAGCCGGATCATTTGCGGGGTGGGTAATATTTACGCCAATGAAGCACTGTTCATGGCCGGCATCCATCCGGCCCGGGCGGCGGGGCGCATCAGCCTGGGCCGCTATGAACGGCTGGCGCAATGTGTGCGCCAGGTATTGCAGGAATCCATCGCCCAGGGCGGCACCACCCTGCGGGATTTCGTCAATGGCGAGGGCAAGCCCGGTTACTTTCGGCTCTACCTGCGGGTCTATGGCAAGGGGGGAAGCCCCTGCCCCCAATGTGCAAGCCCGCTGCGGGAAATTCGCCAGGGGCAACGGAGCACGGTGTATTGCAGCCAGTGCCAGCATTGATGGCGACCGCCCCTCGCACTGCTATACTCTTTCCATGTGTTTGCGCAACTGCATTTCAAGAATATCAAGCCTGCACGCTATACCACTCTATACGCGCACCGCTTCACCATCACTGATGCGCGTGGCCACTAACGGTATCGCAATTCATGACCAAACCTCATAAGACCCTGGATGTTCGGGGCATGACCTGCCCCATGCCACTGATACACATTCAAAAAGAAACCCGTAATCTACAAGTTGATGAGCAACTCTGCATCGTTGGCGATGATCCCATTTTTGAGGTATCCATCGCGGATTTCTGTGAAGAGCATCACCTGGAAATCCTTGACATTCAACGCCAGGGACGGGTAATCAACATCACTTTACACCGGAAAATCTGAAGCCCCCATATGGATGCCGATAAAAATGCTACCATCCTTATCTACAGCACGGACATGGACAAGGTGCTATTCGCGCTGATCATTGCCACCGGCTTCCGCGCCATGGGGGTGAACGTCAAGCTCTGGTTCACCATGTGGGGGGCCAATTGCCTGAAACGACGGCGCAGCCTGTGGCATCTCTGGCGCCATCGCCACAACCCGGAAAGCAACACCCGCTATCGGCGCGTGGAAACCGACACCCTATTGCAAGCCATGGTGGAAATAATGAACCGTGGCGGACCCGGCCATTTGCCCCTGTCCCGCTTGCACCTGTTCGGCCTGGGACCCATGATCTTCAAGCGCATTCTGAAAAAGAAAAACATCCCCAGCATCGAGGAATTCATCTACACGGCTCGCGACATGGACATACCTTTCATTATTTGCCAGATTTGCACCGATGCACTGGCCCTGGATATCAACGACCTGATCATTGATGAAGTGGAAGTAAAGGGGGTCTCGCAATATATGAAAGATGCCATGGATGCTCATTACAACATTGTTCTCTAGATCATGTCCGAAAATGACCCGGTAAAAAAACGCATCACCGAACTGGAAAGTTCCCTGGAGCGCTTGCACCGCGACCTGACGCAATGTCAGATGCAGAACCGCGAATATGAATATGAACTGGCGCTTCTCAAGGACGTCAGCAATGCCATCATCCGCGAACTCGATCTTTCGCAGGTATTGCAACTGGTTGCGGATAAGGCCAGAGAAATCATTTCCGCTGAATCGATAGTGATCCCCATGATCAATGAGCATCGTGACCGCTATGCCTATGTCGCTGCTTCCGGCGCCAATGCCGAAGCGATCTGCGGCACGGAATTTCCCATTCATGTGGGCATGTGCGGCTGGGTGCTATCCCACGAACAGTCACTGCTGTATGGCGCCGATACCCCTTTTGCCATGGATCATTCCACCCAGTGGGAGAAGGGGCAGGTATCGGCTCTCCTGGTACCATTGCATGGTCGGCGCCGAATCATCGGCGGACTGTCCGCCCTGGGAAAAATCGGTGGTGAAAGCTTCACGGCCCGTGATCTGGACCTGATGACACTGTTTGCCAACCAGGTGAGTATCGCCATTGAAAACGCCACCCTGTTCAATGCCGTCAGGGCCGATATGCAATCCCTGGAACAGCGGGTAAAGGAAGGTACGGCACAACTGAGTACACTCAACCAGGAACTGGAATCCTTTTGCTACTCCGCCTCCCATGACCTGCGTACCCCACTGCGCGCCATCGATGGTTTCAGCCAGGTACTCCTGGAGGAATACCGGATGCAACTCGATGACACCGCTCAGGATTATCTGGCACGCATTCGCAAGAACAGCCAGCGACTTGGCGAAACCATTGATGAAATCCTGCGACTGTCCAATATCACCCGCCACGAAATGGATTGCAAAACGCTGGATCTTTCAAAAATGGCGACCGAGATCTGTCGCAGGTTCAAGCGCCTGTCACCGGAGCGCCGCATCGACTGGGTGATTGCCGATCACCTGGAATGTTATGGAGACGCCAGGTTATTGGAGATCGCCCTGTATCAACTATTGGAGAATGCCTGGAAGTTCACCCGCGAACAGGAATACGCCCGAATACAGTTTTGCAGCGAACCGGGATCCAATGAAACAGGATCGCTGTTCTGCATTACGGATAATGGCACGGGCTTTGACATGGAGTACGCGAAAATGCTGTTCAAGCCATTTCAGAAATTGCATGACCAGCACCGCTTTGAAGGCAGTGGTATTGG
>CBDUNQ010000044.1:0-10093 GCA_965368625.1 uncultured Gammaproteobacteria bacterium | reverse complement strand
TGCATTCACGAGATTCCGGCCTACGCCGGAATGACGGTTTCTTTTTTTCATGAATCCCTTGCTTATTCGAGTCAAGGCAATCTCTTTTTTCGCCATACCAGCTAATACTACGCCCTACCAGCGTCCCCCCATCATACCGGCGCAGTCCGGTATCCCTACCGCCAGGCAGGCATTCCGGGCAAACCTATACTTGAAAAGTTTTTCCCGGTAGTATTTCAATTCCGCAATGGAGTCGCGAATATCATCCATGGCCAGGTGACTGGCATTCTTGTTGAAACCGGCCGCGACTTCAGGGCTCCAGCGGCGCGCCAATTCCTTGAGGGTGCTCACATCCAGGTTGCGGTAGTGAAAAAAGGCTTCCAGGGTGGGCATGCAGCGGGCCATGAAGCGCCGATCCTGACAAATGCTGTTACCGCACATGGGCGACGCCTTGGCAGGCACCAGGGTTTCCAGAAAAGCAATGGTTTCACGCTCTGCTTCTGCCTCGTTGATGCGGCTGTCCCGCACCCGCTTGGTGAGGCCGCTTTTACCGTGTTGATTGGTATTCCATTCATCCATGGCCGCCAATACTTCATCGCTTTGGTGAATGGCGATAATGGGGCCTTCCGCCAGCACGTTCAGCTCCGCATCGGTGACAATGGTGGCAATTTCGATAATCAGGTCGTTTGTGGTATCGAGCCCGGTCATTTCCAGGTCGATCCAGATCAGGTTATTGGGGTCTTGTGCCATGGAATTCGCGCTTCATCAGAGTGGTTGAGTTCAATTCTAACAGAGGATACCCTGCAAACATCAAGCAACCCGGTTTTCCATGCAAAATGAATGAATTCACTGTTCTGTTTTTCGCTTTTCTGGCCCTTTCGGTGGGCGTACGCTATTGGCTGGCGCGGCGCCACATGCGCCATATTGAGGCACACCGCGCCCAGGTGCCCGGCCCCTTCGTGGACCGGATCACACTGGAAGCGCATCAAAAGGCCGCCGACTACACCCTGGCAGGCACCCGCCTGGGGCTGGTGGATCTGTTCATCAGCAGCGCCCTGCTGCTGGTCTGGACCCTGGGCGGTGGCCTGAATCTGCTGGATCAATGGTGGGCCGGCCAGACTCTCTCCCCCATTCTCACCGGGATCGCCGTGGTCTTCAGCGCCTTTCTCATCATGAGCCTGCTGGACCTGCCCATGACCCTTTACCACACCTTCGTCCATGAAGAGCGCTTCGGCTTCAACCACACGGAAGTCAAAACCTTTGTAACCGACCTGTTACTGCATGCCATGCTGGCGCTCCTCATCGGTGCCCCCCTGCTCTGGGTGGCCCTCTACCTGATGCAAAGTGCCGGCGCCTTGTGGTGGCTCTATCTGTGGGTGGTATGGGTTTCCTTCAGCCTGTTCATGATGTGGGCCTACCCCGCCTTCATTGCGCCGCTGTTCAATAAATTCTCTCCCCTGGAAGATCAGGATCTGCAACAGCGCATACAGCGGCTGCTGGATCAATGCGGTTTCAAGAGCCAGGGCATCTTTGTGATGGATGGCTCGCGCCGCTCCGGCCATGGCAATGCCTACTTCACCGGCTTTGGCCGCAACAAACGCATTGTGTTTTTCGACACCCTGCTGGAATCACTGGAACCGGCGGAAATCGAAGCGGTACTGGCTCATGAACTGGGCCACTTCAAACGCAAACATGTGCAAAAACGCCTGATCTCCATGATGGCCATGAGCCTGGCCGGCCTGGCGCTACTGGGCTGGCTGATGCAGCAACCCTGGTTCTTCCAGGGCCTGGGTGTGCAACAAGCCTCCAATCACATGGCGCTGATGCTGTTTTTACTGGTTTCCCCGGTATTCACCTTTTTGTTGCAGCCATTGTTTTCCCTATGGTCGCGTAAACATGAATTTGAAGCCGATGACTTCGCTGCCGAACAATCCGATGCCAATCACCTGATCCGCGCCCTGGTGAAGCTCTACAAGGAAAACGCCAACACCTTGACGCCAGACCCTCTGTATTCCGCTTTTCATGATTCGCACCCGCCCGCCCCGGTGCGGATTGCCCATTTATCCTCTAGAATGCAACCAGCTATGGAGGCAATGCCATGAAACACACCACTCTGTCCACCCTGATCGCCGTTACGCTCGCAGCGGCATCCTTATCCACCCAGGCCGCCGATGCCAAAAATGGCAAGGCATTGCATGATGAAAACTGCATGCGCTGCCATGATACGGGCGTGTATACCCGCGAAGACCGCCGGGTGACCAGCCTGGAAGGGTTGAGCAAGCAGGTGGAGCGCTGCGAACTCACCCTGGAACTGCGCTGGTTTGAAGATGACAAGGCTGATGTAACGGGTTATCTGAACGATAGTTTTTATCATTTCTGATTCACTATGCATCAGGGATCACTGCAACACCAACAATGCCGTGTCATGAAAAAGGGTGAAACACCCCTGGATGGCGCTACCTGCGAAGGTTTACTGCAGCAACTCCATAGCGACTGGCAACTGGAAAATGAGGGCGCCGGGTTGGTGCGGAATTTCCGCTTTTCGGATTTCCACCATACCATGGCCTTTGTCAATGCACTGGCCTGGGTGGCGCATCAACAGGATCACCACCCGGACCTGGAAGTGGGGTATAACCGCTGCGTAGTGCATTACAGCACCCATTCCATCGGCGGTGTATCACTCAATGATTTCATTTGTGCCGCCAAAATCGATGCCCTCTAGGCAGCTTCCCTGCCCATATTTTTTACCGCCCCGCCACTGCCCTAACCCATGAGCAAGCACCGGCCTGCCAGCAGCCATGCATCGCGTACTCCCCGGGATCGGGATAGCGGCCGAACCATCCCCCTGCGCGACGGCCTCGTCCTGGTCAACCATGGCCGTGCCGCACTGGTGGAAGATCATCAGGGTGATGTGTATCGCTGCACGTCACGCCGCAAAATCGCCCGCACGGTCAGTGGCGATCGGGTTCGATGGACCCCAACCGGTCGCAAAGAAGGGGTTATCGAAGAGGTACTACCAAGAAAAACCGTGCTGTTGCGCAAGGATGGCCCGGAACAGTCCCGCGCCATGGCCGCCAACCTGGATCTGGTAATCATTGTGGTTGCCGCAAGACCTTCCTTTCAGGAAGCCTTGCTGGATCGCTACCTGGCGGCGACAGAGATTATCGGCGCCCGGCCACTTTTGGTAGTGAATAAGGCCGATCTTTTTGATGAGGGCGGGCTCTATACCATGCAACAGCGCATGGAACCTTTTACGCAAATCGGCTACCCGGTGTTGTTCACCAGTTCACGCTCTACCGATGGCTTGCGCGCATTGCACACCCAGTTACGCGATCACACGGCAATATTGGTGGGTCAATCGGGTGTGGGTAAATCCTCCCTGGTACAGGCACTGTTACCCGATAAGGAAATCCGTACCGGGGCCTTGTCACAGGCCACCGGCCTCGGTTGCCACACCACCACGGTGGCAACCCTGTATCATTTACCCGATGGCGGTGACCTCATTGATTCCCCCGGGGTCCGCGATTTCGATCTCTGGACCCGGGACCCCACAGAAATTGCCTATGGGTTTCGGGAATTCCGCCCCTGGCTGGGTCATTGCAAATTCAACAATTGCCGGCACCTCAGTGAACCGGGGTGCGCCATTACCGAGGCAGCACGCAGTGGTGAAATCACAGGCCGGCGCCTGGAATCCTACCGTGCCATTCTGCAGAATGGCTAAGCGCCACACCCAGACCTGCAATCCCTGCCGCCACTGACCCGGGCGGGGCCACCGTAGGCATACAGGATCACCAGGAACCAGATTCACTCACCCGCCAGCCCACCCTGCCCCATGGATTCCGCCAGTGTGGCCGCCAGTTCCGCGCGCAGAAAAGACGGCAGGGAATCCACCCCCGGGGTAGCCAGAAAATCATTGAGATTCGCCTTGGCAAGATAGTCCGGATTATGCAGCTGGGCTTTCAGATCTTCATAGACCTGCCATTGCTCATGGGTGGTGGCTTGCACCTCTTCCAGGCTTACGGTATTCAGGGAAATCTCCACTTCCGGCTTTTCCGCTGACGGATCCGCGGCAAAGAATCGTTTGGCATCCAACTCGCCGCGCCCCACCATGGCCATAATCTGACCCGTTAATTCCTGGCGCAGTGAAGCCGGCAAGGCTTGAATCTTCGGTGATGCCAGCATTCCCCTGGCCGTCAGTGATTCTCTATAGGAAGGATCCGCCATGCCTTGCACAATGGCATCAAAGGTTTGACGCTGCTCCCTCGTTACCGTTTCCGCAACCTTGAGACCAGCGGTATTCTGCGCCAGTGTTTCCAGCACGCCTTCCGATATGACCATATTGGTGGCTTCAGAACCTGTGTTACCTGCAGGTGCCATAAAGCTCTGCGGCAAATCACCATTGCGTAGCAGCAACATGGCTTCATCCACCAACCGTTGCATAAGATGATCCGGGAGATCCTTGAAGCCCGGGGTGGCGATCAATTCCCGCGCGGAAAGAGAATCCCGCAGGGAAGGGTCATGTAACTGTTCCCAAATCACGTCAAATAACAATTGCTGTTTCGCCTCAAGTTCGTCTGTATCACCGCCCATGGCCTGCTGCGCTTGCGGCGTAACAACTTCAGCAACGGCGAGATCGCCGGGGGCAATGCCGGTATTCAATAGCGCTGCCTGTGGTGCCAGCCCCTCTGCACTTCCCACCGCACCTCCCTCACCCATCACCGGCGGAACTTCATCCTGTGGGTACCACCAGTACGCACTCGACAACAAGACCAACAACAGCACCGGCATTGCCATCCATCGCTTTTGATTCTGTAACATGGTTACATCACCTCTCCATTCATTCCTGTTTCATAACATGATTTACAACAATAAATCCGCCATCGCCGGCACTGCGTGGTGAACAATGGGCTTTGGGCGCACCAACAAAAGGTAACCATTCCATGCCTGCTCAAATGTCTGCCTGTGTATACGGATATTACCCAATGCCGGATCGAACAATTGAACAAAGTGCGCATCCACTTCCGTGATCACCACATAATGATCGTCATTGATATAGGCAATAACAGGAAGGGCTTCGCTGCGCAATGCACGATAATTTTCACTCACACCCATCGCGGAAAAGGCCAACTTCTCCGCCGCCTGTTTCAATTCAAGCATGCTGGTACCCTGGGCGGTCATGGATATCATGCTCACGACTTCCGCCTCACGGGTTTCCCGGCCCAGATAACTCAACACAAAGGCAAGAGATGCAGCCCCACAGGTATTGGATGCGGCTTGCAGGAAGCGCTGACTCACCACATCCTGCACCGGAGTATCTTCCAGATACAGCACCTCAGCGAGGCTATCACTCAGGGATTTTCTGGAAAAATAATCCACACCGCTGGAAAGATAGTGACTCGACGCGATTGCCATCGATACCGCGAAAACCATCAGTCCGAGCGTTTGGATTACAGGCAAAATCCGCCATTTCACAGGGAGTGCGGGTGATTTTGCTGTACGCTTTTTTTGTTTTTGCAGAGCTACGGGATGCCTCAGCCATGCGCTCCATGACACCCAGATGCAATAGACCAACAGCGCCATTACTGCCAGTGCCAGCAGCTTCGGAAGATAATGACCAAAGCGGGTAAAGAAACTTGTTTCGCTTCTCGACTCCACCTGAGCGGAAAGAATACCCCGTTGATAAAATTCCGATTCGGCTACCACAAGCCCTTGCGGGGAAACCACCAGTGAGGGCCCGGTGTTGGCTGCACGCACCAGCCATTTCCCATTTTCAACGGCACGAAATACGGAGAGTTGTGCATGCAACAAGGCAAGGGATGCGCGCTTGAATGCGGCATCACTACTGGTAACGAAGAGTAAAGAAGCACCTTGCTCCACCTGTTTTCGCAAAGGCTCGGGGAACACGGATTCGTAACAGATCGCGACACCCAGCAAGCCGTGAGTGGTCTGCAGGGGCTGCTGATGCATACCGGCACTCAATGCCTTTTCGGCAAAGGGTAGCAACCGCGATTTATCATAGCGCCCCAGGAGGACACCCTGGGAACCGATGGAAAAAACCGAGTTGTATACCTTCCCTTCCGTATCCATATCCCGTGACGACACCAGTAGATCAATGGATTTATCTCTCGCCAGTGAAAACAACTGTTCACGCAAGGCAGGAATACGCAGGTTCAGATATCCATTACCGCCTTCCGCCCAGAAGATCATCTGGGCACCCGACTCACCGGCCTGCAAGGTCAAGTCGTGAATCGTGGTTCGCAGCCGTGTTCGATTCTCAGGTTGTTGCCAACTGTTATGGTATTCGTGGCTCTCAATCACCGGTTGCAGGGCGGTAACGGATATGGGCCGGGCCACCTCGTGCGGCTTTGCAATTACCCACCATCCATGACCAACCACCATTGCGGCAAGTGAAACAACGGCCAACAATGGTGCGGCTGCAACATGCCATTGCGAACGGATATGGCGAATGCCATAGGCCAGCGCGGAATTGACCAATACAACGAAAAATGAAACTCCGGAAATACCAAGCCATGCAGCAGACTGTATCAACAGTACTTCCGTTGACTGGCTCAATCCCAGGTACATGGGGACACCCACCATGGGGCTGCCCGCCAGGGTTTCAATACCACACCAGAGCAATGCGGGAGAAAATACCGCCATCCAGGGGCTGGATAAACGCCTGCTGAGCCAATGAATCAAGTAAGCCCAGAGGCCAAAGGCAATGCTATAACTCAGCGTCACCAACAGAAAGGCAGGCAAGCCATAGGCGAGCACGCCATAAAACAATGCACTGGAAAAAATAAACCCGGTGAGCCCAAACATGCCGACAGCGGCCCACAAACCAGATGTGGCCGTGACCAGCAATAGTGGAACCAAGGCCACATAGGCCAGAGACCAGATACTAAAGGGTGGATAACAAAGGATCAGCAGCACTGCGCTGAGCACTGCCCATGAACCCGCAGATGACCTGCGAGCCGACGATTTCATTGTAATTCCGGCCGCAACACCACTACATGATCCGCACGATGAAGACTTGCTAGTCCGAGGCGGAATAATATCCGCCCCGGAAGCCTTTCGGTAGCACCTGAGTCACCGTTATGGTTAATTCAGGCCCACCCAATCCACATCTTGCGCGACCACCGCGTCCGGTACGCCAACAAAGGTCATTTTGACTCGATAGAGGTAATCACCGTTTTGTCGTGTACCGCTGATCACCCGCGCCTGATTGGCATTCAGCGTGCCTGATGCCATGGTGCGCACCACATTCCCAAAAGAATCGATGGATTCCAGCGTATAGTCAAAGCCTGCACAACAACTGGCATTTACTGCCACCAGTGCACGTACCGGTGAACCGATGGCCTCACCATCGGTAAGGATTTCCGTATGCAGGGAACCGCCAATGGTCGCTGCCATCTGGGCATCGGATAATTCCGCCTTATCAGGTGCACTTGTCTGCGCCACCATGGCGAATACCGGGACCCCATAAGAAGAAAGTGTAAAGCAGAGGATAAGACTACAGAGTTTTCTCAAAGCATACATATTCATTCTCCTTCCTAGAAAATTGAAATGCATGGAAGTTCGTACAAGCTGCGTATAGCCACACCCGAAACCGGGCCAGCCAGAGGGCAAGTATAGTTGTTTTTCCAGGGTGAGCCATGAACTTTCACTGGCACACTCCCGAACTACGGAATACGGGTTACCACCTTGCCACTGCGATTTTCATAAGCAATGGAAAACGAACACAATCTTTCAACAGCAGGTGCGGGTATCCTGGTTAATGGCAATGGCGGTTACAGAAACCATAATGGGGGAGTAAACCGTACAAGGAAAATTGGCGTCGGCGTAACCGACACCACGAATAAAATACAATGCAACGGGCAGGGTAGTACGAGGCTTCTGCCGGTTCATGAAAGCCTCGTACTGTATTTCCTGAGGGTATGCAGACGCTGAACTACGCTGCCGTCTTACAGGTTTTTATGCCCAGCAGGGTATAGGCGGGGCACCAGCCCAATGCAGCGGTTGCCAGCGGCACAATGCCGATCCAGCCCCAAACAACCTGGGGCCCGGTAAGTGCCATGGCGATCAATCCGATACCCAGGGCAACCCGCGCTATACGATCAATGGTTCCCACATTTTTTTGCATGATCATCACCTCCATTCGTCGAGAGCCTGATCATGCCGGTAGTGTAGCCGCCTGTCTGTGACTGAATCACATAGCCGCTACTGACTGTATTTTTCCAGAGCGGTACGGTCGAGAATTTCGATGCTGCCCCGCCCCAGCCGCACCCATCCCAGGGCTTCGAAACGCTTCAAATGCCGGGAAACCACTTCCCGCACACTGCCGATTTCCGCGGCCAGGTGCTGATGCGTCTGTACAACGCAGCCATCCTCCACCCCGGCCTGCAGCAGCCATTGGGCCAACCGTGCCTCTATGGGCCACTGGGTGATTTGCTCCATGCGCTGGATGACTTCACCCAGGCGCTGCCCGAAATCGGCAAACACAAATTGCCGAAACAGTGCGGAGCGATCCAGCGCCTGGTGAAACCGGGACAAGGGCAGGGTGAAGGCCTGGGTAGGTTGCTCGGTGATCCCTTCCGCGGGATAGACTTGCTCACCCAGCAGACAACTGGTGGTGAGCACACAGGATTGTCCGGTCTGCACCCGATACAGCACCACTTCACGGCCCGCTTGCGGCGTCAGCTGTACCCGTACACTTCCCGCGACCACCAGCAAATAGTGTTTGCAGGGCATGTCCGGGTAAAACACGGTTTGATCCGCAGGAATAGATACCAGTGGTGCCGCCAGCAGCGCATCGCGTAACCAGTCATCAGCACCCTGCCACAGGGTGGGAAAATGGTTTTCCCAAAGAGAAGAAACATCCATCAATTCGGTATGATTTTCATCCCGGTGGCCAGTGCATCGGACGCCCGGCCAGTACATGCAGATGCACATGATAAACCGATTGCCCTGCCTCGGCATTACAGTTCATGACCGTGCGGTAGCCCCGGTCCGCAAGGCCTGCATCCCGTGCTACCTGCTTGGCGGCAAGAAACAGTTTTCCCATAAGGGGTGCCTGGGCTTCGCTGAGGTCATTGATGGTGGAGATATGGGTCTTGGGAATCACCAGCACATGGGTGGGCGCCTGGGGATTGAGATCCCGGAATGCCAGTACTTCATCGTCTTCGTAGACTACATCGGGTTTGATTTCACCGGCCACCATTTTGCAAAACAGACAATCGCTCATCGTTTTTTCCCACTCACCGGATTTCAATGAAAAATGTAGACTAGCAAAACCAAACTGCGGCTGCGACTGCTGAATGGGAATGGATCCGGTGGGCGCACGCTGAAATCACACAAAGGTGTCGATGGCGATTCCCTGGGTAAAGGATTGGCGGGTTTCCGGACGAATATGGTTGGTGTATTGCCCCAGGGCATGCCGGTTACTGGTGCTGGGAGCGGAGCGCAGTGCATTGCGCTGTGTCTCGGCACTGCTGGCCTGAAATTGACGCCCCTGAAGGTAGTCCTGAGTGGACTGGGAAGAAAAGCCGCGGCTGGAGTGTAACAGTTCCCCTTCCAGGGCCTGCTCCTGTCGCTGTACCGGGCGCCGGGTTTCACGGTCCGCCACAGAAGGCGGCGGCTCCACGGTACCCGTGCCCGGCACCCGATGTGCGGTGCCGGTAGCCGCGACCGGTCGGCTGGCCGAGAGGATTGCCGATACCCGTCCTATATCCATGCGCCCGATTTCATCCTATACCACCTCGCTCCCTGAGAACGAATGCGCTACACCTGCACACCCCGCAGGCTGGGGATTATAAAATACGCCGGCCGGCAAAGGCATGGGACAGCGTACCGCCATCAATATACTCCAGTTCCCCTCCCAGGGGCACACCATGGGCAATCCGACTGGCCTGAATACCACGCTCCCGGGCCATTTCCCCCAGATAGTGTGCGGTAGCCTCGCCCTCCACCGTGGGGTTGGTGGCGAGGATCAATTCCTTGACTTCACCCTCATCCAGGCGCCGGGCCAGTTGATCAAGCCCCAACTCATCGGTACCAATGCCATCCAGGGGGGACAAATGGCCGAGTAACACAAAGTACAGACCCTGAAACCCGG
>CBDUNQ010000043.1:0-10145 GCA_965368625.1 uncultured Gammaproteobacteria bacterium | reverse complement strand
AATTGCCGAAGGGAAAATGAAAGCGGATGAGTTTCCCGATTTTGCCAGTGAAGATGGTTTCCGTGCACCACAAACCCACTTCATTGACGGCATCACCTATGACGGAAGCAAACCCAACGATTATCTGGCCAAATTTTCCATTGGCTTGAAAGGCGATGAAACCATCAAATAAAAGCATAAAAGGAAACAGGCCCCATGAGTCTATGGGGCCTGCATTTCCTATGAATAAACAAGGTTCCCAAAACCAAGAGGTATGTTTATGACTACAAAAGTAGCATCTTTATCTGAACAGGCCTTGCCCATGGCCGTTATGTTCAAATGGCTTGAGAAGCCGGGTGTTTTGCTTCGCAGTCTGGTGGCTCCAGTAGTCGCATTCCTGCTCTTTCTGATGATCTGGAGTGCGGCGGCACAGCGTATTGAAACGTCACTGGGTGTCGTTCCGGGGCCACAACAGGTCTGGTCACAATTCATGACCTTGATCGATGAACACAAGCGCGAGCGTGAAAAAGAAGTCGCCTTCATGGAACGCCAGGAAAAGCGCAATGCGGCCAAGCTGGAGAAAAATCCTGATGCTGAGGTGAAAATTCGCCCCTATACAGGAAAACCCACCTTTTTCGATCAGATTTTTACCAGCCTGTACACGGTGACTACCGGATTTCTGCTGGCCACACTCATCGCTATTCCCATTGGAATTGCCTGTGGGCTCAGTGAAACCCTGTATCGTGCCATGAATCCCCTGATACAGATCTTCAAACCGGTATCTCCCCTTGCCTGGCTGCCATTGGTGACGATTATTGTCAGTGCGGTCTATGTATCCGATGATCCGATGTTTGATAAATCCTTTTTGACTTCAGCCATTACCGTGACCCTGTGCTGTCTCTGGCCCACCATCATCAATACTACGGTGGGTGTGTCTTCCATTGATAAAGACTTGTTGAATGTCAGCCGGGTCCTGCGTCTGGGATGGTTTACCCAGGTGGTGAAAATCGTGTTGCCATCCTCCATTCCCATGATGTTCGCAGGTTTACGGCTGTCTCTGGGCATTGGTTGGATGGTGCTCATTGCTGCAGAGATGCTGGCACAGAATCCGGGGCTGGGTAAGTTTGTATGGGATGAATTTCAAAACGGAAGCTCTAATTCCCTGGGACGGATCATGGTGGCGGTTTTTGTAATCGGAATCATCGGATTTTTACTGGATCGCCTGATGCTGATGCTGCAAAAGTCCGTTTCCTGGGACAAGAATGCCGTGCTTCGTTAATTACAGCCGAATCAAAGGAGCTACCCGATGAACAAAGATCACTTACTACTGTCCCAGGTCACCATTGATTTTCCGACGGATAATGGCCCGTTCAGAGCCCTGGATGACGTCAATCTAAACATACAAAAAGGTGAATTCGTTTCACTGATCGGTCATTCGGGCTGTGGCAAGTCCACAGTGTTGAATATCATTGCCGGTCTGCATCAGGCCACCACCGGTGGTGTCATCCTGGATGGCCGGGAAGTGGATGAGCCGGGTCCGGAGCGCGCTGTGGTATTTCAGAACCACTCCTTGCTGCCCTGGCTCAGTGCCTATGAAAACGTAGAGCTGGCGGTGAAAACCGTTTTCAAGGGAAGTAAATCCAAGGCGGAAATGCGCGAGTGGATAGAACACAACCTGGCCCTGGTGCACATGGAGCATGCGAAGGATAAACGCCCATCGGAAATTTCCGGTGGCATGAAGCAGCGGGTGGGTATTGCCCGGGCACTGGCCATGGAGCCCAAGGTGTTACTCATGGATGAACCCTTTGGTGCTCTGGATGCCCTGACAAGAGCGCACCTGCAGGATTCCATTATGGAAATTCACGCCGACCTGGGAAATACCGTAATCATGATCACCCATGATGTGGATGAAGCGGTATTGCTTTCCGATCGAATCGTAATGATGACCAATGGGCCGGCAGCTACGATTGGTGAAATCCTCAAGGTGGAACTGGATCGGCCTCGGAACCGGATCCAGTTGGCCGATGAGCCGGAATACAACCATTATCGAAGTGAAGTGTTGCGCTTCCTCTATGAACGCCAGCGCCGTCCGGACGAGGCCAGGGTGGAAAAAGCGGAGGCAACACCAAGGGAGATTTCAAAGTGCAAGGGTAAAGGGGAAGCCAGGGTGGAACCGCAGGAGGAGGAAGCGGCCTGAACGAACCTCGTTGTTGGTAGTGGGAGCCAACTTGGGCGGCACTTGCCGCCCTTTTTTATGGTGAAAGATCGAAAAATCAACAGAAATATCTGTTCCGGTGTCGGGTCAGGGGCTTAGCCCGGTAAAAAATTACAAAAAAACCTTCGTCTATGGGGAATGGACTGGTATATAGTTGCGCTGGCGTAGTCATCAGGGTAACCCGTAGTCATGAGAAGGTATTCAGGTAGGGTATGAACCAGAAATTGCCCACCGTCCCCATTGAAGCCTGTGGTTCCGAGCATGATTTCATTCTTCGCTATGCCGGCCTGGATGATCTTGATGCGCTGGAAGAAATTGAAAATCGTTGCTTCGAAACCGACAGGATTTCCCGCAGACAATTCCGCTACCTGCTGACCAAGGGGAATGCCACCATTATTGTGGCTGAATCCGCCGGTGTACTGGTGGGGGATGTGGTGATTCTCTTTTCCCATGCCACTTCGGTGGCAAGGCTGTATTCCCTGGCGGTGCTCGCTGAAATGCGGGGCAAGGGACTCGGCCGCTGCCTTATCAAAGCATCCGAAGGAGTTGCCTGGGAGCATCATCGCGCCTATTTACGTCTGGAAGTGCGTAAGGACAATCAGGCAGCCGTGGGCCTGTATGAATCCATGGGGTATCGAAGATTGGGTGAAATCCTTCATTATTATGAGGATGATATGGATGCCTTGCGGTTCGAGAAATCACTCTCGCCCGACCTGCATCCGGAACTCGCTGAAGTACCCTATTTTCAGCAAAGTCTGGAATTCACCTGTGGCCCAGCCGCGTTGATCATGGCCATGAAATCCCTGGATCCCGCTTTCCAATGGTCACGCCGTCTGGAATTACGTATCTGGCGGGAAGCCACCACCATCTATATGACCTCCGGACATGGCGGTTGTGGGCCTTATGGGCTGGCCCTTTCGGCGGTGAAGCGTGGATTCCCAGTGGAGGTGTACCTTACGGATGAAAGTATTCACATGCTGGAATCGGTCCGCAGTGATACCAAAAAGGAAGTAATGCGCCTGGTCCAGGAAGATATGCATGAAGAGTTACTGGCCTTGCATGTGCCGGTCTACTATGGTCCGGTTACCGTGAACTCCATGGAGGAAAAGTTCGCCATGGGAGGCTTGCCACTGGTATTGATCAGTTCCTGGCAGATCTATAAGGCCAAGGCACCGCACTGGGTGGTGGTTACCGGCTTCGATGAGTTCTTCGTTTATGTAAACGATCCATTCGTGGATAAGGAAGAAGGCGAAACGGCCATTGATTCCATCAATATGCCTATCGCCAAAGATAAATTTGAACGCATGGCTCGTTATGGCCGGGTAGGGCTGCAAGCCATGGTGGTTTTGTATCAAAACACGGAAAAAGCGGACTAAGGTATGTCAGAACATGTGATATTGGTGGATAAACGCAGTTACTGGAAGGAAAGCCTTGGTAACTATCCCATTGCTTCTGCGGCAGAGTATCTTACCGGCGCCGATTGGCAGCTGAAAAAAGGTATACGTGTAGTGAACCTGAGCCGTACCCAGCGTTATCTCGGAGAAGGCTATTATTGCTCACTGTTGGCGGAAGCCCGCGCGCATAAAATTATACCTACAGTGCGTTCGATTCGGGATTTGAGCCGAAAATCCCTCTATTCCCTGGATACGGAAGACCTGGAAAAAAAAGTGCAACGTGTCCTGGGTAAGCGACATAAGGGGGTGGAAACCACTTCCTTCAGTACGGTATTCATGTTTGGTAAAACCACGCTGACGGATTTGCAAAAGCTGGCAAGGGAATTATTCGAGTTGTTTCGTGTGCCGCTGATGCGTGTGGTATTCGAAAAGAAAAGCACATGGCGCATCGCCAGCATCAAGCCGCTGGGCATACAGGATCTGTCCGAAGACCTCGAAGATGATTTCAGTAAAGCCCTGGACGCCTATCTCAGCAAGCGCTGGACCGCACCCAAGCAAAAAAGGCAGTCCAAATATGATCTGGCCATACTGCATGATCCCAAAGAGGAAATGCCCCCTTCGGACAGCAAGGCCCTGAATAAATTCATACAGGCAGCCAGTAAGCTTGGTATGGGTGCGGAATTGATCACGCGCAAGGACTTTGGCCGACTGAGTGAGTTTGACGCATTGTTTATCCGTGAAACCACCTCCATTGATCATCATACCTACCGCTTTTCCCGTAAAGCCGCATCCGAAGGCATGGTGGTGATTGATGACCCGGACTCCATACTGCGCTGCACCAATAAAATTTATCTGGCGGAGCTGCTTAAAGCCAATCGTGTGCCAACCCCCAAGACGGTGGTGGTGCGTGACAATGGTCTGGATGAGCTGGAAAAGGAAATTCCATACCCTATCGTACTCAAGGTGCCCGATGGTTCTTTTTCCCGTGGCGTGTTCAAGGTTGGAAACCGGCATGAACTGGAAAAGGCAGCGAAGCGTCTGTTCAGTGATTCTGATTTACTGCTGGGGCAGGCTTATACCTATACTTCCTTTGACTGGCGCGTGGGTATCATCAACCGTGAACCCCTGTTTGTGTGTAAATACTTCATGTCAAAGGATCACTGGCAGATCTACGATCATGGCGACCAGGTAGGCTCAGGTGATTATCAGACCTTTGCGATTGATGACGTTCCCCCCGAAGTGGTGGAGTGCGCAGTCAAGGCGGCCAATCTCATTGGTGATGGATTTTACGGCGTCGATCTCAAGCAGATTGATAACAATGTGGTGATTATCGAGGTCAATGATAATCCCAGTATTGAATCCGATGTGGAAGATCAGGTCCTTGGCGATACGCTCTACAAAAGAATCATGGAGGAATTCCTGCTACGCATTGAAAAAATGAAATCAGGTACAGGAAAATAATATACTGCATTACCTGAAAAGATCCCGACCTTCGCCGGGATGATGGCGGGACATTGAGAGCCTTCACCGGCAGGACAAGGTATTCAAGATGAAGTTCCGTCGTAATGCCCAAGGAGTCTGAGTTTCCTTCGCTTCTTTTCTACTGTACTTGCGGCCATGAAGAGGCGCTAACGTTTGGAGGCATCCCCTCCCATTAGCTGGCCGGTATCCTTTGGAAGATTCCAGGAAACCAGTATGGCGCAGATGACCACCAGAATGCCCAACCCGGTCATGGTGCTTACCGGGCTGGTACCGGCACCTGCGATCAGAGCATACAGTCCCGATGCCAGTAACATGGTCAGGTTTTCGAAAAAATTCTGAATGGCTACTGCACCACCACTGCCAATGGATTTGTAGCCGATCTCCTGTAAGGCGGCATTGATGGGGACTACAAACAAACCCCCGCAGATACCGATGACAAGAAGCGTGATGCGTGCCGGCCACAGGCTGTCGAGCATGGCTAGCAGCACAATCATCAGGCCCATGGCATAGGCCGCCAGTCGCGCCCGGCGTAAATAGGCCATGGGGATCAACCGGGGTACGAGGATGGAGCCAATGGCGATCCCAATAGCGACGAACAGGGTGAGCATGGCGATGTCCGTAGTGGAATCCAGGAACAGTACCATGGGTGCCCAGGCTACCAGCAATACCCGTAATACAGTGGCAGCCGCCCAGAAAAGACTCACGCCCAGGGTGGAGAAGCGCGCCCGTGGCGTTGCCAGCAAGCCTTTCATTTGCTGGTAAAACACCTTGAGGGCTTTGCCGCGGGTTCGGCCGACTACCAGACAGTGCTGGATCGTCAGGGCGATAATTGCCGAGGCTGCATAGAGGGAAATCACCAGTAACAAGGCCATGGAGATGGAATGCTCTGCCAGCATGGCACCAATCAGGGTGCCACTGAGAATGGCCAATATAGTGGAGCCTTCGATCCAGCCATTGGCTTTGACCAATGCGGTCTCATCCATGAGTTCCGGTAATATGCCGTACTTGGCGGGGCTGTAAATAGCAGCGCCAAGACCAATGATTGCATAGGCAATCAATGGTTCCACATGCAACAGCAATAGACCGGCACCCAGGGCTTTAATCACATTGGCGCCTACCATTACCCGTCGTTTGGGGCGTGCATCGGCAAAGCGACCCACCATGGGTGCCCCGATGACAAAGGCTACAAGAAAGGAAGCCTGCAGGGCGGGGATATACCATTCTCCAGTGCCGATTTGACTCATCACCAGGGTGATGGCGGTAAACAACACGGCATTATCGGCAAAGGCAGTGAGAAACTGGGTCAGCAACACCCGGTAAAAATCGGGCTTCATAGTTGCGCCTCGACCAGCGACTTGGCTGCTATATAGTCGATCTTGCCGGTGCCCAAAACCGGCATGGTGTGCACCGGAATTATTTTCTTTGGTATGGACAATTCGCCTACGCCGCTTTTTTGCGCCTGGCCCAGTAGTGCAGCACGATCCGCTGAGGATTCTGTGGTGACAAGAACGATCTGCTCTCCCTTGCGGGCATCGGGTATCGCAATGGCTGCATGCAGTGCATCGGGCCAGGTGGTGCTGGCCAATACTTCCACGGAGGTAAGGGATACCATTTCACCAGCCACCTTGGCAAAGCGTTTGGCACGACCGCAGATACGAATAAAGCCATCGTCATCCATGGTGACAATATCACCGGTGTCATACCAGTTCTTTCCCAGTTCCGTGGCAGGAGGAACCAGTACGCCGGGCTTGTCATTGAGCAGGTAGCCAAGCATTACATTGGGGCCACGCACTTGCAGGCGTTGACCTTCTTCCAGACCGGGGATGGTGAGCAGGCGGTATTCCATGCCCGGCATCAAGCGACCAACGGTACCGGGGCGGTTGGCCAGGGGGGAATTTCCCGCCAGCACCGGGCTGGTTTCCGTGGCGCCATAGCCTTCAAAAATGCGTACCCCGAATTTGTCCTGCCAGGTGCGGCGTACCTCGTCCTGCAGTTTTTCCGCACCGGCAAATACATAGCGCAGGCTGTAAAAATCATAGGGGTCGGCAAAACGCGCATATCCCGCCAGAAAGGTATTGGTACCGAACAGGATGGTGGCATTGATTTCATAGGCCACTTCCGGAACGATCCGGTAATGCAGTGGTGAGGGATAGAAGAATACCCGTACCCCGGTAGTCACCGGCAGCAGCATGCCTGCCGTAAGACCAAAGGAGTGGAACAGTGGCAGCGCATTAAGTGCAATATCCTGTGCATTGAAATCGATGCGTGAAGCCAGTTGTTGAATATTGGAGCAAAGATTGTGGTGGGAGAGGACCACCCCTTTGGGCATACCCTCGGAGCCGGAGGTAAACAAGACCACGGCGGGCTTATGTGCATCCCGGGTGGCATGGCGAAGCAGGGAATGCTGCCAATGCGCTGCCATGAGCCCCTGCAATTTGTCCACCCAGTCAATGGTGGCGGCAATCTCTTCCAGATATACGACCCTGACGTGCTGGCTGAGTACTTTCAGACTGCTTTCCAGCTTTGCCTGTTCAATGAATGTACGTGATGTGATCACGGTGCGTAAACACGCCGTTTCGCAAGCCGAACGCATTCCCTGATCACCCACCGTGTAATTGAGCATGGCAGGCACTCGGCCCTGTAACTGTAAACCCCAGAAAGTGGCCACTGTGGCCAGGGTTCCCGGTAACAGTACGCCTACTTTTTCATCGCTATCGGTTTCTTTGGCGATTTTCTTTCCGAGAATATAGGCACGGGTTAGCAGCGTATTGTACGACATGGGGGTGCGCTGAATGTCTTCTGCCACCACATGGCTGCCACCATGGATGCGGCGCGCCTCAAGTACACGCTCCACCAGGGTTTGATTGCGATTGGCGGTTTCAAACATCATGTCGGCCATGAGTTCGGTCAACAATGCCCCGGCCTTTTCCCGGCGCACCCGTCCCCGATATTGTGGATCGATGACCAGGCATCGGGGTGGCTGTACATTCAAGCTGATTTTGGGAAACCAGCTGAGTCGTACTCTGCCCTGTAAGCGTGAAAAAGGGGTGTATTGAGCGCCTTCGATGCGAATGGGTAATACTGTGGCCCGGGAACGCTCGGCTACCAGGCCGGGGCCATGATAGACCTTCATCAGAGAACCGGTAACCGTGATGCGACCTTCAGGGAAAATCACCACGCAGCCTCCCTGTTGCACCCGTCGAATCAGGGAGCGTATGGAAAGCGGATTGGCCGGATCCAATGGAAACAGGTCGGCAAACCGGCTACCAAGCTTTCCCATCCAGCTGCGCGAAATATAGGTATTGATGGCAAAGGTGGCGGGTACCGGTAAAAAGGCATAGAACAACAGGGCATCCAGAAAGGAGGTGTGGTTGGCTACTACCAGGGTACGTTCCCCAAACTGCTCCAGGTATTCGCTGCCATTGATTTCCACTCGGTAGAGTCGGCTTAACAGCCAGCGCAGCATCGATTTGATCATGAGATATTCCCCGCTGATATTGTGAACTGGGATCAGTATTCGCTGCGCCACAGCATAAATAAACTATATAATAAAAAATATTGAATATATGATCTATAAGTATTAAATAAATATACCAATCTACCTCTTCTTGCGATGCAGGGGCTCAAAGGCGCCGAATTCCCAGGGACGCATGGCCAGCATAAAGCCGATGTTGTGTCGTTCCTCCAGGGGTAGTTGGCTATCCTGACGATGCAGCTCCTGGAATTCCCGGCTCAGTGCCTGCATCTTGTTCTTCAGTACCCGTATGGATGGCTCGCCCAGCAATCCGAAAAGAAACAGGCGTTGTTCCAGTTCAGCAGAAAATCGTGATTTCAAAAATTGGTTCTTGATCTGTTTTTCAAAGAATCGGTCTATGGGCCCATTGGGCAGCCAACGGAAGTTTTCATCTATACGCAACTTGATACGGTTATCGGGTAACAGGTCGATAATCTTAAGCCGGTCGAGACGTGCCAGATAGCGGATACACTCTGTGTCGGAAATGTGGTAATTCTCAACAATTTCCTGAAAGCTTAAACGGTTACGCACACTCACGGCCACCAGTAACAGCAGGTTGTCACTCACCAGCTCCTGTTCCTGGGCTTCACTGAGCTGTGAAATCCGCTGCCGGGAATCTTCGTACAGGGAAAACAGATCCGTAAGTTCCATGGGGATCAGTTGGCAAATCTCTTCCAGGCGGTCCAGGGTAAAGCGACGGGAAGCAAACATCCGTTTTACATTGGCTTCGCTCATGGCCAGACGCCGGGCGATTTCCCGGTAGGTAAGGCCATGTTGCTTGAGGGTCTGTTTCAGGGTGTCAATAAGTGCCCGGGTTTGCGCCATGGTCTGATACCCGCTATTTCCATTAAAAAGTATATATTAAATATACTATATGTTTTATACAAGAATACAAATTTCAAAATAGTTTATTAAAAATTTCAATCGGGAAAGAATGGTCTTGTCCAATCCATCAAGAGGCTATTCCATGTCTATTATCAAACGTATCTCCGCGACCCTGACATCCCGTATCGAGCAGGTTGTGGGCGAACTGGAAAATCACGACGCGGTCATTCAGGCAACTCTTCGGGAAGTGCGCAGCAAGGTGGCGGAAGCCCGTATTCGTCTCAGCCAGGTGCAGCGCGAAGCAGAACAATTTCAAAGCCAGCATGAAGAACAGAAGAATCTGGCGGCGCGCTGGCGGCAACGCGCCATTGTCAGCGCAGAGATGGATGAAAGCAAGGCGCTGGAATGTCTGCGCCGGGCGCATCAATGTGACCAGCAGGTGCAACGCCTGCTGCAGGCCGGTCATCAATACGAGCAGACCGCCCATCGACTGGAACAGGATATCGCCCGTAGCGAGGAGCGGCTGCGTACACTGAAGCAGAAACATACCCTGATGCGCGCCCGCCAATCCAGCGGGGTAGCGCTAGCCGCCACTCATGAAACGGAAGGGGATGTGATTCGTCAGGTGGAAGACAGCTTTGATCGCTGGGAAATCAGTATCGCTCAAATGGAAATGACCGTGGATCATGTGGACACACTGGACACACTGGACACACTGGACCCGCTGGAGCGCGAA
>CBDUNQ010000042.1:0-10213 GCA_965368625.1 uncultured Gammaproteobacteria bacterium | reverse complement strand
TGGCGACACCCATTGTGGCGATGAATACCCGCTTTGCCGAAAATGAATCGCTGTATCGTCTCAGCAAAGGGCATGGCGGTTTGATGTGCGAGGGCTGCCACGGCAGCACCCATGCCATTTTCCCGCATCCATTGCCCAATGCCAACGATAACCTCGCCAGTATCCAGTTGCAGGGACACAGTGGCACAGTGGTGGAATGCGTCACCTGTCACGAACCCACGGAAGAAGGCTTACCATTGGGGCTGGATGGCCCCCATGGCATGCACCCCATTGCCGACTACAATGGACCGGATCATCGCTGGAATGACAAGCACAAGGAATACATGGATGAAAAGAATCCGGTTGCTTGCCAGACCTGCCATGGCCTGGATGGTCTGGGTACCGTGCTGTCCCGCACCGCAGCGGATCGACGCCTGGAGTGTAAGAAC
Organism: uncultured Gammaproteobacteria bacterium; assembly: GCA_965368625.1. Taxonomy (GTDB): domain Bacteria; phylum Pseudomonadota; class Gammaproteobacteria; order DSM-19610; family DSM-19610; genus JAIVHA01. Next base: position 9,785 of record CBDUNQ010000042.1, on the reverse strand, counting down.
AAGAAAGGTACCTTGTGTTCCAGTGGGAATGACATGATCACCATTGCCAAGGGAACCCCCATTGCCTGTAATCAGTGTCATGAAAATGAAATTGGTGGTGATGGTGGTCATAACTGAGTCGGAACCCTGCGGACATACCGCAAGTCGCTATAGTGGATCCGTAGTCCTATAGCGGTTTTTCAGCCCATCCCCTGTGATGGGCTTTTTTTAGCGCACTGAGAATCGAAACGATCCGTTTTGGTTTGTAGAGTAATACTGAAAACCACTTGGCACTATGGTCCTCGAATCACAATATCATCGATACCTGCCTCCACTAGTGATGCGCCGCCATGATCCGCGGCCTCGACAAGTAGTCGTATGGATTGTCCTGCAAATGCGGATATATCGATATTGAAGGAGGTCCACACTGCAGGCCGGTCGGTTTTATTACCGTTTACCTGTAACAAGGTGTGTGTGCTGGAACCCTGGATGGTAATCCTCAGGAAGTCATCGCTATCGGCATTTTTCAGGGTTGCAAAGTAATAGTAAAGGGATAGATGAATCGGCCCACTGCTTGGCAGTGTGATGACCGGTGACCGTATCGAGGTCAAACCCGAATCGATGTCATTGCTGCCGGCATTCTTGCCAGCGGCGGCGGCTGTTACCAGTGCATTTACCGGACTATAGGCATTTTCCGGTTGCATCAGTATGCCACCGGAGGTGGTTTCCTGTGGGTCGCCAATTTCCCAATGACCGGAGGTTGCCGTATCCATGCCAAAGGGGTTGCTTACCCAGCCCTGGTTCGTGGAAAAATTGTCGGACATGATAACGGAATTCTGACCACCGCCAGTATCATTATCATTGATATGGACGGTCGCATTGGCATTCTTCAGTTCAGCGCCTGCTGCATTGAATAATCGTATGTTCACCGTTTCAGTAGGTTCCATTATGGCGTCGTCAATGATCGTGATGCGCATATTTTTTGAAGTCTGCCCGGGAGAGAAAGTCAGGGTTGTGGTTTTGGCAATATAATCGGCACCCGCGGTGGCGGATCCGTTTTCTGTAGTGATATCCACGGTAACCGTATTGCTGGTTGCCGGACTCAGCGTGACCTTGACGAGTGCGCTGCCGTCGCCTTCATTGACGGTGGTCCCGGTTACCGACAACCCAGATGAATTTACCGGTGTGAAAGGCGTCACCCCCTGGTTTTCGGTTACCCGGTAAATGGCTTTTGATGGGATAGTCGTGAAGGTGTCGATAACCCCACTGGGCCACTCAACGCGGATATCGGCTTGCGTGTTATTGCCTAAGCCGACGTGGATCCGTTGATGATTCTGTGACCAGCGGTGATAGCCGCCATTCTGTTCGCGGTATTGCACCTTGCCATCAGGTGTGGTGATGTAGATTTTTGCACCCACACCATCGCGGTTGGAGACTACACCTACCAGATCCAACTCCAGCCAATGGTTGCTGTTGCCGAGATTCCTGAAAAGCTGTTTGGGACCACCCACATATTGCGGTCTCATATTGAGACCATTGATTACAAAAAGATCAAGAAACCCATCAAGGTCATAATCAGCCACGATTACGCTATCGCTGGTGCCTGCTATATCCGCCACGGCGCCACCCTGTACACCACTCGCACCGGCATTGTTCGCTAGCGGAACAAAGCTACCATCCCCCTGATTGTCAAAAAGTATATTGGCTGTGTTATCCGCACCTGCGCGGCATGCAAGATAAAGATCGAGGTCCATGTCATTGTCGAAATCGCCGGCAACCCCGCTGGAGCAAAGTACCTTGCTTAACCCACTACTGCTGGTGACATTTTGGAAGCCGTTGGCTGAACCACGGTAATAAACGGGAAATGATGGTATATCTCCCGCGGTCAAGGGAGTTTGAGCCACGTTGGAAATCGGCGCTGATGATTCAATCACCAGATGCGCATAGCTCCAGGCGGTGGCGGAAAGGTACACAGTCCACACGCTTGTAGACGGGTTATAGCCTATATAGATGCCATGGTCGCTGCCGTCACGAATCCCGTGGTTTGCAATGTTGTTCGGGGCGAGAGTGAAGGTGGTGCCACTGGGATGATAACCGCTGGCGCCGACATAGACGCGATTGCTGGCATAGCGGCTCCAGGAATTACTGCTGAGATCATGAAAGGTGATAGCGCCACTGCTGGTAAAGGTAAGGGTTTTACGAGTACCCGTGGACGTCATCTGGCTTTCCACCAGATAGGGGCTGACCTGATAGGCGGTAGAGGGTCGATCCGCACTGATGATCTGGATCAGGTCATTGTACAGATCACCATTGAAGTCGCCGGACACCATATCGTATACGCGTTTGGTGGGAGGTAAGCTGGTGACGGCAGGACCACTACCCAGGGTGATAATCTGTCCCGGAAAATCCGACTCGCGGTTGGAGCAGATGAAATCGAGTCTGCCTGCATGATTCAATTCCGTGATCATGCCCCATTCACCCTTCCCGTTGCAGCCAAAGGCGCCACTGTAGGCAATCCAGTTGACATCCAGTTTTCCGTCATTATCCCTGTCGAAGAGCAGTGGCTGGCGCGCGAAGTTTTCTGCATAGTTTGTGGCTTGCAACGCAAGGATGCCATTGTCATTTGCCAGATGGTGGGAGCTACCGCTGGATACCCCATGTACCATATCCAGATCGCCATCATTGTCCAGATCACCCCAGGCTGCCGCATGGGTATCCTTGTGGGGCCAGTTTTTGGCGAATACGCCATCCCGGTCTACCGCAAAAGATACATCGGAGAAACCACCATTCTGATTATTGACCAGGAGTTTTCCATAGGTCCGGTGATTGGACATGTACAGATCGGGGTAGCCATCGTTATTGAGATCACCCCATGCCGCTCCCCAGCTCTCGGTGAGATTTCCAGTTAAATTCAGGTTGGCGGATACATCCTGGAAGGTAACGGCTGTCGCCGGTGGCAGGGATAACATGCCGGCGAGTAAAACAAGCAACGTGTAAAGACCTGACTTATTCATGAACGCCTTCCCCTGAAAAGACAACCCTAAAAAAGCCAACTCAATGATTATTCGAATAATGTTGTTGAGTCCTTCACCTCCAGCAGCTTCACTGTCGTGGTGCACGGCAATAGTAGATTAAAACAAAGTCACTTTGTACTGGGGCCGTGAAAAATATTTTTAATGTGACAGCCGGAAATCAGTCTACGCCAATCGTTTTGATTGCGTTTTTCCGTATGCCTTGCGGCAACCCCGCACGGTAGTCCGTTTAGTGAAAATTTAAGATTTTCTGAGCCAGAATTTAGCAACGCCGGTTTTCATGTTCGACTAGGCTTCCCCGGTAACACGACACGGAGGATTACTCATGAAAACTCAGCTTTTGAATTATTCCCTGCTTGCTTCCTGCCTGATGATTGTCAGTCCGTCGAACGCTACTCAGACGGAAGAAGACCGGCAAATGGTCGAGCGGGGGCGTTATCTTACGGTCGTCGGCGCCTGTCATGATTGCCATACGCCCGGTTACCCGGAGGCAGCCGGCAAAATTGCCCGGGAATACTGGCTCACGGGCAATATTGTGGGGTTTCCGGGGGGGTGGGGCACATCCTATCCTGCCAACCTGCGCCTGTTTGTACAGCAGATCGATGAAAAGCAATGGCTACAGCGAGTACGTGAGGAAATGCGGCCACCGATGCCCTGGTTCAATTTACGGGATATGACCGATGAGGATTTGCGCGCAATCTATCGCTATCTACTGGACCTTGGGCCGGCCGGAAAACCGGCTCCCAAGGCAGTACCGCCGGGGGTTGCGGTCACTACTCCCTTCTACGATTTTTCAGTGAGGAACCTACCCAAACAGGCTATGAAGTGACAATGCCTGACTCGGAGGTGAGAATATGATCAATTACAACGATATAGAAGCCTTGCCGGATACCTCAGTCAAAGCCCGGTTGCAGAGACTGGAGACCATGTTGATGATCCGCGCTCTTGAGCAGCGACTGATCGAACTTCAACGCCAGGGAGCACCTGGTAGCTGCAGCAGTATCGGTCAGGAAGCCTGCGCGGTAGGTGTGGTCACCGCCCTGGATGAACGTGACCGTATCCTGAGTAATCACCGCAGTGCAGGTCACTTGCTTGCGCGTGGTGCTGAACCACGACGCCTGATTGCCGAAGTGTTGGGGCGCACTGACGGCTACTGTCGTGGCCATAGCGGCACCCTGCATATCTCGGTACGTGAGCTGGGTATCGTGCTCACCTCAACCATTGTCGGCGCAGGGCTTTCCATGGCGCCGGGTGTGGCATTGGCACAAAAAATGGGCCATGGCGAGCCGGGCGGGATTGCTGCGGTGATTTTCGGGGATGGTGCCGCATGCGAGGGTATTTTTCATGAAGCGCTGAATCTCGCTGTGCACTGGCAATTGCCACTATTGTTCGTGTGTGAAAACAATCAGTGGCAGGCTTATGTACATCGCCGGGAAACCATGGCTGACCGGGCGATCGAAACCTGGGCTCGAGGCCACGGGCTACCGGTTCAGGTGGTCGATGGGAATGACGTGGAAGCGGTATACGCGGCAACGGTACACGCAGTGGCTGAAATCCGTGCGAGTGGAAAGCCTCAATTACTTGAACTGGTAACCTACCGTCTGCGTGGTCATTTTGAGCCGGATGACCAGTCTTACGTGGATTCCGAAGAGCTCGCTCGCTGGCGCGAGCGTGATCCGGTGCACAGCTATGCACAGCAACTGCTGGAAAATCAACTGATCACTACAGAAGGACTTATAGCGCTGCAAGATCATGTTGAGGTGTGTATTGATGAGGCGGTGGCTTTCGCCCAGGCGAGTCCCTGGCCGACTGCTCAGCAACTCACGGAAATGGTGTACGCCTGACAACCTTGCTTGATCCTGTAAGAGGAGAAATGAAATCATGGGTATCCTGACTGCCGAACAGGCAATGTGCCAGGTATTGCACGAAGAAATGCGGCGCGATGCCAGTGTACTGTTGATGGGGGAAGGTGTTGCCAAAAAGCATGCGAACCTGCTGCGTGAATTTGGCAGAGAGCGGGTGCGTAACACGCCGTTGGCGGAAGCCATTATTGCCGGTACCGCGGTAGGTGCAGCGGCTTGTGGCATGCGTCCGGTAATTGACCTCTTGTTTGCACCTTTTCTGACGTATGCAATGGATGCGCTGATCAACAGTGCTGGTAAGTTGCGTTACCTTTCAGGCGGTCAATTTGAGTTCCCACTGGTTACGCTGGCCATGACAGGTAGTGGCTGGTGCGTTGGTGGGCAGCATAATCACAACCTGGAAGCCATGTTTGTGCATACGCCTGGAATCCATGTAGTGATGCCTTCGACGCCAGCCGATTACAAAGGTTTGCTGAAATCAGCCATTCGTGACCCAAACCCGGTCATTTATTTCGCAGATCTCGGTTTGCTGCATGAGGAAGGCGAAGTGCCGGAAGATCATGACTGGTTAGTGCCGATAGGCAAGGCGGCAGTATGTCGCGAGGGTACAGAGGTCACACTGGTGAGTTACGCCAAAACGGTGCCAGTCTGCCTGCAGGCTGCGGATCGCCTGCGCACACAGGGTGTATCTGCGGAAGTGATAGATCTGCGCAGCCTGAAACCACTTGATGAAACCACCATTATAAAGTCCGTACAAAAGACCGGTCGTCTGATCGTTATACAGGAGGCCAGCGGCCTGTGTGGCATGGCGGCTGAAGTTGCTGCGCTTGCTGCGAATAAGGCTTTTCCCATGCTTCGCGCGCCGGTGCTGCGCATCACCGGGCCGGATGCGCCGGCTGCTTCCTCGTGGGCGTTGGAGCAGGCGGCAGTGCCCAATGTGGATGCCGTTACTGAGGCCGTAATGGAACTCATTCGGAAATCGGAAGCAAACGCTGGAGCAGCCCGGCATACTGCATGATTGATCGTTCTATGGTGATATTAACGATGCTGGACGTTGGCAAGATTCAGGGGTCTGCCGACATTCAGCCGGAAACGTCCTCGTCCGGTCTTTTCTATGCTGATAAAGCTGCAGCGCTCGCTGAGTCTACGCTGCAAAAGGATAAGGCGGGCCTCGAGATTGTCAGTGATATCGGGCAACTTCAGCTCAGGGTCAAGACGTAGCTCGCGATTACTGAATTCGTTACGTCCAAATTCTATGTAATCGTGCACCAGTTTCCAGAAGATGGCGCCGGCAACACCTTTGATAAGGTAGTCATTAACGATGAAAATACTATGGTCAGCGGCGAAGTGCTTAAGGGTCACCGGTGTTCCATGTGACCGTGAGACAACCCCGGTAGCCGAAGGTTCGGCCTGTGGTTCCGCGGCTTGCGACAACAATCCGATCGTCAATCCAAGCTGACAGGCCAGTACAACAAGTACATCTTCATCCTCATAGGTAAAGCGTTGTTCCTGTTGACTTTCGGCATAGAGCACTGCATATAAACGGTCGCCATGAAGAATCGGCACTGCGATCTGACTTCCTGAACCCGGTAGACCCGGAAATGGAATCTCTGTTTCAAGGTCCGCACTGTCGGCACATTTTTCGAAGCGCTCACGCATGGCCAGGCTATAAAGATATTCCTGTGCAGCATAACTGATACGGATCGGGGTACGTTCGCGGGCGGCAACTCCGATAATACCCTCACCGATCGCTATCTCAGAGCCGATGCCGGATTGTTCATAACCGCGGCTGGCCACTGTGTATAATCGCTGAGATGCAGCATCGTGCATCAGTAGCATGACCTGTGTCATGCCGCAATGTCGCTGTAGGCCGTCGAGCGTATCGTCGAACAATGTTGCCAGATCGGTGCAAGCCGCAATATCGCTGAGGCAGGTACGCAAACCGTGTAACAGGTGCCGGCGCTGGCCTGTTGGTTCCGATGAGTCCCCGAATACACACTCGGTTTCCACCACCCGGTAGACATCCGAGCCCAATAGCCGGAAAACCTTGCTCATTCCGGTATGTGAAGCGATACCGGCAAGCTTGGCTTTCATGTTTTCGAACAGCGGGCCTTCGGTTTCGGTGCGTAGATACTCAAGCTGGATACGATAGTGGGCGGCAGATACCGGGTCTACGACCTGAACTACTGCGCGCTGATTTTCGAGTATATTTTTATGTGTGGTATTGAAGAACTGGAAAGTCAGTGCCAAATGTTGCTCATCGATATAATGTACTTGAGATAAATAAGCCACATTTGGTATTCCATCGCATGCACAAGTGGCGATTACCGAAGGTATGGCGCCTTCGAAACAATGACGAAGTTCGCTTACCGACGGTTTCATGAAGACGGATCCAGGCGGCTGCCGGCATGGGGACCGGGTGTCTGATCGAAGGCTGCTGTTGGCGTGAATATCACACCCACTGCTTCTTCGGCAATTCCTGACATGATTGCGGTGGAGAAGCGTTCACCGCACCCCAGGTTGGCAATCTCTTCGCTGAAACTCCGACCATAGGCTTGCATCTGTTTCCGGTCACCTTTTTCCAGCGGTACGATCTGCGCAGTGGTTCCCTTGATCTGCAGGGTTTCGTGTGTGGACGGTCTGCTGAACACCACGGCAATAGCACCGCCGGCGTTTAAATCCTGAAGCACACGCCGGGATTGCGCAACCGCGAGAAATACAGTGACGGTGTGCCGGTCAGCCGATACGCGGCAACCATAGGCGCGCACTACCGAAGGTTGGCACCTGGCGTCACAGGAGCCGACCAGAATAGAGACTTGCCGGACGATGAATTGCGCCTGGGCTTCGCTTAACAGCGGCGTGGCGGGTTTCGTGCTCATCAGCATACCGGCGGGTGTCCATAGTCAGGTGTGGGTGAAATCATATTCTCATATACCTCACGGTCCCGGAGTATCGCCAGCACGCTATAAAGCCGGTCAGCGTTGCTGGGTACCCATAGAGATTGGCAGCAAGATACTCCAGCCCGTGGGGGAAAGTAAATGGAGTTACTGAGGCTGGAGCCAAGCGTCATATAATGTATCTGACGCTCGTAGCTGTTCAGTAAAGATCAACCTAAAACCATAATTACTATAGGCTTTAACGATATTGATTCATTGGTTTCAGCACTGCGTGATTTCAGGGACTTACGATATTCTTCTTTGATTTTATCTGCGGACTGCTTTCCCTTTGGCGATGAATAACCGCCCCCAACACCCAGGCCTTACTGCTTACGGCATTGGTGTTGGCACTGGATCCGCTATGGGAGGTGAGCGCGGAGCGGGATGCAATCGACCGGCTGTCAATTTTTCATGCCATGGGGTCAGTACAGCTACATGACTGTAGATGTGTACATCGGCTTGAATGTCACTACAGCTGCTTCCAGTAGGGTTTTCATGGATACACATGTGCACGTGGATCGTTATCTTCGGCATGGATGATTCATTGACAGGAAATTCCCTGGGGGTGACCTGCGGGAGAATGGCCTGACTTGCTATACGTCGAGGGATTGTCAACCAGCCAGACAATATTCTGCTGTTCCTGGAACATGATTATTTTTTTCACCTGTGGGTTTCAGCTCCCGTACAGACTGCAACAAATGGCGTATTGACCCGGCAGTTCGATTCTGGATACTGTAGTAGTGTCGAAATGCCTGGTAGACGACGGGCTTTTCGACACCCATGGACGAAATCAGAAAACAAGGATGAGGTGCAACCCTATGCATATAACAACATCAGTACTTGTAGGTTTTGGAATGGTGCTTGGCATGTCGACTCAATTGGCACAGGCAGCACAATTTAATGTGGACCCCAATGCTTCCGTGGTGTATCTGCGCACTTCCTGTACAGAAGGGGCTGATCCGGTGGAAACGGTCAATAACTGTTTCGACAGCGCCACGGATCTACGCAGCTGGATTACCGCTACCCGTATTCCCTCCGCGGCGCAGCCCTTGCTGGTGGAAATCGGCCCTGGTGATTACGCCTCACTCAGCTTGAGTTGCAATGGCGGTGGTTATACCACCTTCAGCGGTGCAGGTCGGAATGCCACGAAAATTGCCGGTAGTTCATTCAATCAATGTACCCATCTTACTTTCAAGCACCTCACCTTTGCATCGGGAAGAGGCCTGGCCAGTGCCGTTTTATGGCAGAGCGATTCCGTGTACGGGGAATCCTCGTGGAACGACGTGGAATTGTTGGGGTCACTGTATGGCTGGTATGAGCAGACCAGTGGTTCCCTGTGTTCTGATGCGGTGATGGGTAACAGTGGAAAACATTACTGGTCCAATAGCCGCATCGTGGCCGATGGCAGTGCGACCGCCTTTGCCAGTTTTGGCTACCGGGATGGTTGCGGCAGCGAAAACTGGTTCCTTGGTACCGAGCTGGTGGCCAAGACCCATGTCAATCAGACCCCCTATGAAGTCATTGCGCTCGTGCAGGATGGGCTGGGGGATAGCCATTTCTATGGCTCGGTGATCCGCACCCTGAGCAATAAAACCGTACAGGCCAATTACGGTGTCTGGTGTGAAGGGCAGCAGACGCGGCCCTTGATCAGTGCCGTGTGCGCCAGGGGTTCAGTGCATATTCATGGAACCGGTATTGATGTGCTGAGTTCGGTTCCCGGAAATGAAATTGCAGCACTCATTGCCAGCAACAATGCCACCATTCATGCCAATGGTGCAGCCTACAATCTTGATCCGGGGAATGGAGGCAGTTCCACTCGGCTGCTGAACCGGGGTGGTCACATCCACGCGCCTTACTTGTGGGAAGAGCATGAAACGCCTCCGGATATCGCCTCCGTGGACGGTGCCGACATGGCGGTGGTTACTAGACCGGGAGGTACTCCGGGGATGGTGGTGTACAGCACGGCCTGTGCCAGT
>CBDUNQ010000041.1:0-10224 GCA_965368625.1 uncultured Gammaproteobacteria bacterium | reverse complement strand
CCAGCAGCGCTTGCAGATGGCTGACGTATCGACCCGGGTGGATTGGCTGCTCGCAGGTCACGAAACCATGCTCGATCGGTTGCCGGTAGCCGTGCGCGGACAAGTGCAGGCGGTGATGTTTAATCTCGGCTATCTGCCGGGCAGTGACAAACGCTGTGTTACCAGGGCGGAGCAGACACTACAGGCGGTAGAGCAGGCATTGCTCCTGCTGAAGCCCGCCGGGGTATTGAGCGTACTGGCCTACACCGGCCATGAGCATGGTCAGCAAGAAGTGGATGCCTTGCGTAACTGGATGCGTAATCTGGATGAAAACCGCTGGAGCACCCGCTGGGTATATAATGAGCAAAGCCGTGGTCCAAGCCCGCAATGGGTTTGGGTGCAGGGGCGATGAAGTCGCAGGTAACTGGCATGATCGCCAGCCGGCGAATGAGGGCAATGGTTACGAAACGTACTAGCGGCTATTTCATGTCCCTTTGCAAAGTATTCAGATCCTCGTCAACCATGTCCGCCAGTAACAGTTCTCCGTGGGCATCCACACGGAATTGTCCATAGCGTGCCTGCTCATAGCGCTGGGCATGACCTTCCTGGAAGAAAAAGGCATTGGTGGCGAATTTGATCATGCCATTGCGTACTCGGTAGCGCATGAGGATTTCATTGTCGGCCAGTACGGATGTCTCATCCTGCTGCAGATGTTGGAAGGTTCCGATGTTTCGTTCATTGAGTCGCACCACGGCATAACCATCATCGGCTGTAAGAAGGCCTTGCCATTCATCACTGTTTCGGGTGCGGGTCAGGGCTTGCTGGATTTCATTGGCCATGCGGAAGCGTAGTGCCATGTAATCACCCTGCATCAGCGAGCGTGGATCCACCGGCGCCAGTTCCAGATACACGATGATGCCTTCGGCCAGGTGTTTTTCCTTTTTGGCAATGGCGCCATTGATCCCCAGGAGAATAATGAGCAATACCAGGATGGCCAATTTATCCTGCATGCCCGGCACTCCTGTTTGCAGGTAAAACAATGGGCAACAGCCAGCGTATGGTCAAAAAGCCAAGTCCCAGCAGCAACAGAATACCGGCCTTGGTCAGCAGGGTGGTATCGAGCAGGTAATAGTAGGCTGAGATGTACAGTAACAGGGAAATGGTTCCGAGCCCCAGGAGTAAGCGATTACTGCCCGAAAAACCCAGTAGCAGGATTATCAGTCCCACGATGATTCCCTGCGCCTCCAGGGATAGCAGGCAAATGAGCAGGGTACCCAGCAGAGACAGGACCCCCGTGCGACTGAGGATTGTATGCTGCTGACGAGAAAGGAGTTGCCATACTGTGTAGAGGGCGACCAGGCCGAGCAATACTTCCGCCATCCAGGGTTGTACCCAGGGGGTGGGTGTGGAGCGAAACAAACCCAATCCGAGGAAATTTCCCGGGAACAATAGCGTGCCTTCCAGGGGGATCAATGCCAGTACCAATCCGTAGCCCATGGCGCGCATGCTGGCCATGTTGTGTGAGGAATGGAATTCTCGCAACCAGATCCAGGCAGCCAGCATCAATAACAGTGCGTTGCTCAAAAAAGGCATGCCTGACAGGGTAAGAAAGACGGACAGGGAAAATGCGGCAAACAGGGTGGAGAGTATCCGGTGGACGAAATTCGGCATAATCACGGCCAGAATGCCATGGAGCAGCGTAATCAGTAACCAGGCGAGGATTTCCTGGGTTTCAATTTGACGAAACAGGGCCCATATCAACAGGGATTGACCGGTGAGGCTGATGGCCAGGCCCAGGTGTTCGATAAATTCGTTTTTGGGAATACGCAGCAAGTAAAAGGCGGCCGCCAGGAGCAAACCGCCGCTCACCAGGGAAGCGGCGCTGCTCTTGAGTACAAACTGCAGGCCAACTGCGATAAAGCCCAGCAGGAATACGGCTGCCAGCCAGCCGGAAAAGCCCAGCAGGGTTTTTACATACCAGGGGGATTCCAGCGGCTCCCTTTCCGGGGCCGGGCCCTGTACCAGACCGGCTTCGCTCAGTTGCTGCCACAGTGCCTGGCTGCTGGTACTCATGACTGCCATTCCCGGTGGATGTTCTTCAGCGAGATGGCTGCCCCTGTGGCCAGGCCGATGGTCAGTATGGCCAGAAACAAGAAACTGAAGGGAGAAGCATCGCCGAGAATCTGTCGCGCAACGAAGGTGACGATTACCATGATCAGGGAGAGATAGGTTCCGGCGATCATGAACAGGTCGGGGCTTTTTATCCGGTACCAGAAGTAGAGGGTAGCCAGCCACAGAATCCAGGCTCCCGTCACCAGGGAATGGTGGCTTTGATGGTCAAGGATGTTCTGTAGCATGAGCACGGTAATGGGGATGCCTGCCGCGCTGGCAACCAGCCGCAGACCCCAGCCCGTTTTCAGCCAGGCCCACCTTGTGGTGCACAGTTGCCAGAAGAATTGGATACCTGCATTCAGCAAGAACAGTAACCACGGTAATCCATCGGAGCGGGAAAAGAACCACGGCTGTATCCCCCCCTGGAAGGTCTGGTGATAGAGGATCAGTGACAGGTTGAGTAGTCCCACCCAGAGGATCCAGATGGCACTGAAGCGGCTGATCAGGGCCCAGGGAAGCATCAGCATGGCCCAGGTGAAAAACAGTTGCCAGGGGTCAGCCCCGGTCTGGTAGGTTTGCCCATACAATGCCAGTAATACCCCTAACAGGATGCAGGCGATGAGCAAGGCCAGGCGGGCAATGGGATCCTGCTGTTTCCAATGTACCAATAGGGTCAGAATCAGCAGTGTCTCCACCATGGCGAACTTGGCAAAATGACCGAGATCACTCCAGTTGTAGGCAATGAAAAACAGCGTGGCGAAGGCAAGGGCAAGGCCGCCCAGCCAGAGCAGGAGTTGGTCGAGAAAGCGATACCATGCCGCATCATCAGGTATCACCCGGGCAAGACGTAATGCCGCCTCACGGTGTTCCGCTGGGATGGCCCGCTGCTCCAACAGCGGAATGATCTGGCGGCGAGGTGAGTTCATGCAGTGATGCTAGCCGTATGCATGGTGGCCGCCTGGAGTTTGTTTACACCACATGATTGAGTACCAATGCCGGTTCGCGAGCTGCGCTCCTACGGGGTGTTGGCGATACTATCACTGGGCGTTGCTGGTTAAAACAACAGGTCTTCCTCAATGGCCTTGAGTCCTTCGCGGGCGCAAACATCGTCAAGTTCTCCACCGGGAGCACCGGAAACCCCTACACCACCCACGATGGAACCCCCCGCTTCAATGGGTACCCCGCCTCCCGCCATCATGGCTTCACTGATAAATCGCACGCCGGACTGAGTCTTCCCCGCCTGTGTTTCTTCCATCAGGGACTGGGTATCGGTACGGAAACTGGCTGCGCTCCATGCCTTGCGGTACGCGGTTTCGGGTGTATGGGCGCCGGCATAGCGATCACGGATCAACACCTGGGGAACACCCATGCGATCCACCACGCTGACGGCAACCTGATAGCCTTTTTCCCGACAGGACTTCAAGGTAGCCTGTGCCAGCTTTACGGCCATATCCGGTGCCAGGCTCTGAAAGGTGACCAGCGGTGGTGACTCGGCATGGGCAGTGGAATACAGGAAGCAGGATAGGGTTACCGACAGGATCTTGGCATTCATGGTGCATTCCCTCTTACTGGTTGATGGATGGCCGCTTGTTTCGATGTTGAATGACCAATCCGGCCTTTCGGGCTGATCGGCCCGGGTGTACAAGAATGATCTGCTCGAGAAACCGGGCGGGTTTATGCGTACAGAAGAGTATACGTCATCCGCGGGAAATTTATTCCCGACGACCGGATTCATGGCACTGGATACAGGTACCTGAGGAGTATCTTCAGATCATGGGATTGGATGGTGGGAAGCGGCAGCTTGTCCGGCCACTCGCGCTGTGTGCGATTGATCCACAGCGTATGCATTCCCTGTTGTCGCGCCGTATCCATATCCAGTAGCGGGTCATCTCCCACATGCAGGCTTTGCTCCGGGGAGGCACCTGCCTGCTCCATGGCACGCAGGAACATGGCAGGATCCGGTTTGGCGGCGCCGGCCTGTGCTGCCGTAATGGCGCCATGAAAGCAATGCGTCAGTGAAGTTTTTCGAATATCGGCATTGCCATTGGTAAGGGCAATAAGGGTGTATGTGTTTTGCAGTGCTTCCAGTACTGGAAGCACATCTTTATAGGGGCTGACCTGATGGCGCGCTTGCAGAAATACCTGCATGGCTTCCCATGCCAGGTGAGTTTCATAACCGGCGGCGGCCAGTAGTCTGGTCAGCTGCAGCTGGCGTAAGGCACTGAGGTCATGGGCAATATCACTCCGTTGTTGCGCCAGGGTAAGGCGTTGTTCCCGTAATGCCTGCGGGCTATGGTGCAGCGTGATGCGTGGTGCATTATCCTGCAACCATGCATAGAGGGCTTGCTCTGCCTGTTGAATCACCGGTCCGCAGGGCCAAAGAGTATCATCCAGATCAAAGGTGATGAGTCGAATGTGTCGGGGAATTTCAGGCATAATGGTTACGGGTGAACGTTGCAGGGTTCACTATATAACGAATGCGATGGTTTATCGAAGCCGTTCAACGGGGAATAAACAGCATGGCTACGGACAAGCGTAGATTGCCGGGAAAGGGTGCAGGGCAGCCGGTATCCAGTTTCTTGCAGCAGCTTTCCCGTGTACCGGCACGGGCCGGAGGGCAGGGCGCTCGTGGACGTCTGCTGTTTGCCATGGATGCCACGGCAAGCCGGGAACGCACCTGGGATCAGGCCATGCACATACAGTCACAGATGTTCGAGACCACTTCGACGCTGGGCGGCCTGGATGTGCAGCTCTGTTACTACCGCGGATACGCAGAATTTGAGGCCAGTGCCTGGTGCTCCAGTGCTGCCGAGATGCTGACGGCAATGAGTGGGGTACAGTGTCGCGCCGGACAGACCCAGATAGGCAGGATATTGGAGCATGCCCTGGACGAAACCCGGCGGCGCAAGGTGAATGCTGTGGTATTTATCGGGGATAGCATGGAAGAGGATCTGCAGACGCTGGGTGTGGCTGCCGGGGAATTGGGTATTATGGGCGTCCCGCTTTTTATTTTTCATGAAGGCGGAGATCCCAGTGTGGCACGCGCCTTCCAATGGCTGGCCCGGCGCAGCGGAGGGGCTGTCTGCCCCTTTACAGCGGACAGTGCTGCAGTATTGCGTGAATTGCTTCGTGCCGTGGCAGTGTATGCCGTCGGCGGTAAACCGGCGTTGCAGGATTTCTCAGCCAGCAGTGGTGCGCCGGTGCACTCCCTGTTACAACAGCTGGATGGGAAATAAGCGTGTTGCTGCGAATACTGTTGGGTCTGATCGCCCTGTTGGTGGTATTTTTGTTATTGCGCTGGTTCGCACGCACACCGCCTGCAACGGTGAAGCGCTTTCTGTTCGGGTCTGCGGTAGTGCTGATTATCGGCATACTGGTGTATCTGGCGGCTACCGGCAGACTCAACTGGTTGTTTGCCCTTGGGGCTTCCCTGCTGGCCCTGTTGCGGAAACTGATTCCATTGATTCGGTATGTGCCCATGGTGCGCGGAGCGGCGGCAAAAATGAAATCGGCCGCCGCAGGCACAGCGGGCAGTGCCGGGCAATCCCAGGTGGAAAGCCGTTTTCTGCGCATGATTCTGTATCATGATAGCGGGGATCTGCAGGGCGAGGTAATCCATGGGACCTATGCCGGCAGTACACTGGAAGCGCTTTCACTGGAACAGCTATTTGATTTGTTACGCGACTACCGTGTGAATGACCGGGAGTCGGCGCAGTTGCTGGAAGCCTATCTGGACCGCGTGCACGGTACCGCCTGGCGTGGGAGTTTCACCGGTGCGGGCGAGGATGCGGTGGATTCCCATGAGCAGGGGCCCATGTCCAGGAAGGAGGCGCTGCAGATTCTTGGCTTGCAAGAAGAGCCCGGTCGGGATGAAATTGTAGAGGCACATCGGCGTTTGATGCAGAAAATGCACCCGGATCGTGGCGGCTCCACCTACCTTGCCGCCAAGATCAATCAGGCCAAGGATTGTCTGCTGGGTAAATGAAGTGCTTGGTTTTCATGCCTGACCCTTGTATGGGCTTGTGTCTATCCGGTATGGTCTCTCTGTATAATCAGTGTTCACAGTACATCAGGCTTGCCTGAAGGCAGGTTTCCGGATAAGCGCTTTTGCCTCCAGGAATGTGTGGTTGCGGTAAAACCGTAGTGGGGATGACGAGCATGCATACACTCTATACGCTGGGATATCAGGGGCGTAGCCTGGAAGAGTTTGTCGCCATCATCCGAGGGGTTTCCGCTTCAGCGGTAGTCGATGTACGCGCCCAGCCGGAGGATGATAATGATATTTTCAACGAGCCGGAGTTGCGTACGGCACTGGAGCGGTGTGGAGTACAGTATCATTGGGCGGGACGGCAGTTGGCGGGGCCTCGTACGCAAAGGGCCAATTCCCGTCATCGTGCATTGAATACGGAATTGCGTGGATATGCAGACTACATGGAAACCGATGGCTTTCGCCGAGCTGCGGCACAGTTGATGCAGATGGCCGCTAAGGCCCGCATTGTCATTTTTGCCGAATTGCGTGATGCGGAACAGGATTACCGGGGCCTGTTGAGTGATTATCTTAGTCTGCAGGGAATTTCCGTGGTGCATCTTCTCGATCCTGGCAGCCAGCAGGATCACCGCTTGCATGTGGCGGCACGGCGGGAATCCAGTGAGCTGGTGTACGATCGTCAGCCTGTTGCATCCAAAGAGTGAAGGAGCTTGGCCATGTATGGAAGTGGAAAGCAGGTCAGTATGATTTCCCCGGAACAGGCATTGCCCGGCCGTAGCGAAGCCATGCCCGTGCCTGCGACTCACCATGTGAATGGTCACCCATTATGTCCACCCTATCCGAAAGGCATGCAAATGGCGCTTTTTGGGCTGGGTTGCTTCTGGGGGGCGGAACGCACTTTCTGGCAGTTGGATGGGGTTTATACCACGGCGGTGGGCTATGCCGCGGGATACACGCCGAACCCCAGCTACAAAGAAGTCTGCAGCGGGCTTACCGGGCATAATGAAGTGGTGCGGGTGGTGTTTGATCCTCAGCGCATCCCCTATGAAGCGCTGTTACAGCGCTTCTGGGAAATGCATGATCCCACGCAAGGCATGCGCCAGGGAAATGATGCAGGAACCCAGTATCGATCCGGCATCTACGTGTATGATGCCGCGCAGCGTCAAGCCGCCGAGTCTTCCCGTATGCGTTATCAGCAGGCTCTGTCCCAGGCGGGTAGGGGAGAGATTAGCACGGAGATTCTGGATGCCCCGACGTTTTACTATGCCGAAGATTATCACCCGCAATACCTGGCCAAGAATCCTCGCGGATATTGCGGCCTGGGTGGTTGCGGGGTGAGTTATCCGGAGAATTGAGATATGACCATCGCCAGTAGTGATCAAGTGTTGGATTACTGGTTCTCACTACCGGTGAAAGGGCAGTGGTTTCATGCTACTGCGGAACTGGATGCAGACATCCGCCAGCGTTTTCTCGTGACCTGGCAGGCGGCACAGCATGGTGACCTCTACCCCTGGGAACAGAGTCCGGAAGGCGGGTGTGCCCTGGTGATCGTGCTCGATCAGTTTCCTCTCAATATGTTTCGCGGGCGTGCTGAGGCCTATACCACAGAAGCCCAGGCACGCCAGGTGGCGGAACGCGCGATTCGACATGGCTTTGATCGCGCACTCACTGATGAGCAAAAGGCCTTCCTTTACATGCCATTTATGCACAGTGAAGTGTTGCGCGATCAGGAACGTTCCGTGGAACTGTATGAAAAGGCCGGCTTGATCCATAACCTTTCCTTCGCCCATCATCACCGGGACATCATTCGCCGTTTTGGCCGCTTTCCTCATCGCAATGAGGCATTGGGGCGGCACAGCACGCCACAGGAACTGGCCTGGCTACATTCCAAGGAGGGTTATCTTGGTTAGCCTTGTTTCGGTCAACCCACTACGCCGAGTAGTTGACGGGCAAAATCACTCATGCGATCAATGCTCCAAGCCGGTTCCCAGACCAGCTCAGCCCGGGTATTCGATACACCCTTGATTTCATTCACCAGGTTGCGGATGCGGCCCGGCATCAGCAGTCCATCGGCATGGCCACGTTCGGTGAGGGTGAATTGAATATACACCTGGCCGTTGTCATTCACTTCCAGCGTATAGATGCAACCCAGGTCCACCAGGTTACAGTCCACGCTGGGATCATGCAGGGTATGCAGGGCCTGCAGTACCTTGCGCTGCAATTGTTTCGTGGGGTCGGCACGGCGTTTGGATGATTGCGGCATGTGCAAAACTTCCGAAGCAAGACCCTGGAAGTATAGCGGCTGAATGTTTTACCGCACAGCGTTGCTGGCCAGCCGCTTATTTCTCTGCAAATTGATACCGGGCATGACAGGCGACACACTGGGCGAGGATGGCATTCATCTGTTGCAGGCTATGCCCGGCATCCCCCAGGGTTTCTGCATCCATGGCCAGTTGATCGAATGCCTGATGTACGCTGCGTCCCATGGTCTTGAATTCCAGGGGCAGGCTGGCCATGAGACTGGCGGGAACCGCCTGGGCTGCGGCATTGCCCACGCTGCGTGCCGCTTCGGCAATCGCAGTTGTATCTTCCATGACCAATC
Source organism: uncultured Gammaproteobacteria bacterium (assembly GCA_965368625.1). Lineage (GTDB taxonomy): Bacteria > Pseudomonadota > Gammaproteobacteria > DSM-19610 > DSM-19610 > JAIVHA01. The sequence continues at coordinate 1,543 of CBDUNQ010000041.1, read as the reverse complement.
CCTGGGTAATGCCCTGAATACTGCCGAGGAATTGACGCATTTCCCCCAATACCAGTGCGCGATCCGAGGGGGTGAGCAGAATGCGGGTGCGGTCATCCTGTACTTCCTGAGTGTCTCCCCCGATGATCAGTACATATACCAGCAGCGCGAGCAATAGCCAGGAAACCATAGCAAGACTGCGCCAAATAAAGAGGGAGCGGGAGTGTGTAGACATATTATTTCCAATGCACTTGATCAAGTAAGGAGCTGCGGTTTATTCGATCGTAATAACGTGCCCGGTAGAGCAGGCGTGATGATGTCTGTGGGTGGTCTTCAAAGGCCCCACGATTATGTAACACATTATTACTGATCAAACCCATGCCGGCTTCCAGGCGTCCCTTGAGTATATAAGGGAAATCGCTTTCCAGCAGTTCATGTAGCAGTAGTCGGGCTTCTTCCACCAACGCATCAGCTTTCCAGAGGATACTGCGGGTGCGCGCCGTATAACGCATATGCAGGCTCAGCCGTTGTGTGTCGACGCGAAAAACCGGCCCGGTTTGCGGGAGTCGCGCCACGCCGCTGGCATCATGCCGCGCAGGAATAGTCATCGCATCGGCCTGCATCAGGGCAGTAATGAGTTTGGGATCGGTCTCGCGCAAGGCGATGTAGGCCAGGTCCGGGTCCAGCAAGGCATTCTCCCCCCCCTGAAATGCCGGGTGTTCACAATGCAGAATCAATCCATGAATCTGCTGATAGGGGGCATTGTAATAGCCGTCGGTATGCCAATGAATGGCACGATCTGTGTAGGGGATGTAGCCTGGATGTTCACCCTTCGGGTTTACCTGTAGTGAGGTGATGGCATCTTCATCCGCAAGCCAGTTGTGATCCAGGTGCGTGAGTCCGAAGGTCTTACCCAGAACCTTGGGAACTTCTTTTCCCTGCCACTGTTGCGGGTCACAGGCATAGAGTGCCATGTTGGTATGGCTGCAGCGGGACAGTAAGGCTTCCTGTTCGGCGGGGGTCAGCTGCATGGGATTGCTTACCTCCACCAGCAACTGTTCCAGGCGGCTAGGTGCGTGCTCCAGCTTCCAGTCACGCCATATGGCGTAGGCATGGTCTTGCTGTACATCAAAGGGATTGAATGATTGTGTGTGAAGCAAAGCGGGTTGTGCAGTCATGTGGGTTTCCTGCCAAGGTGGCCGAGGAGCTACCCTAGCAGGCCTCATGGGCATCGCCCTTGATGCAAATCAACGATCCGCCTGGGGGGAATCTGCTGTTCGGACCGGCCGGGAACCCGTTTGCCAGCTGTGCTGGCGCCGGTTAGTGGTAGCGGCGCATCTGGCCCACCAGAATACCCTGCACCTGTACCTGATCCGGGCGGTAGGCCATGGCTTTCATGCGCTGGTTGGCTGGGTGAAGTAACACCTGTCCCGGTCGCTGTTCAATGCGTTTCAGCGTGGCTTCACTGCCCTCGATCAGGGCCACCACCACTTCGCCATTACGGGCATGGTTACGCTGTTCGATGACTACCCAGTCACCATCCAGGATGCCGTCTTCAATCATG
>CBDUNQ010000040.1:0-10316 GCA_965368625.1 uncultured Gammaproteobacteria bacterium | reverse complement strand
TTTGGTTTTACTTCAATGGGTATTGATTCAAGCGAATCTTTTTCTTTCTGGTCTGTACTACGCTGCTGGTTATGTATTTTGCGCGCCCTTTCCATGCGTTTGCGTTTCTCCACCAATGGCGGACACTTGTGGGTATCCCAATAGGTCACCTGACAATCCATACAGAAATGACATTCATTGATAACGATCACCCCATTGTCATCAATGGCTTGGATTTCGCACTCATTGGCGCAAATCTTACAGGGCTTACCGCACTCCTTGCGACGCCGCAACCAGTTCACCAGGCTCAGCTTCGCCGGCACGGCCAGAGCGGCCCCCAAAGGACAGATGTATTTACAATAAAATTTACAGTTGAATACGGAAATAACCACCAGGATCCCGGCATAGAACACAAAGCCCCATTCTCTGGCGAAACGCAGAGTGATCGCTGTTTTAAACGGTTCTATTTCCGCATAGCGTTCCGCCGCTCCCAGGGATTGCAGGGAGACTCCGAACAGCGCCATGAATATCAGGTATTTGATACCCCATAAGCGGTCATGGATGATTTGCGGGAGGGCGAATTGCCGCACCTTATACTTGCGTGCCAATTCATTAACCAGTTTCTGTAAGGCACCAAAGGGACAAAGCCAGCCGCAATACACACCCCTACCCCACAGCAACAGGCTTCCGGCCACAAATACCCAGAGAATGAACATAGTGGGATCAATGAGAAAGGTATCCCAGCGAAAACCTTCCATTAATGAATGGATAAAGGTAAACACATTGACAATGGACAATTGCCCGAGCAGGTACCAGCCGATAAAAAACAGGGTGTACAACTGAAAGCCTATGCGCAAACCCACCATCAGCCGCGGAAAACGTACCAGTATATCCTGTAGCCCCATAATAAAACTCAACAGGATCAGGCCACCCACCAGCACCGCAATCTGGAAACTTCGTTCACGCCACACCTGCTTCCAGATGGGTTCTTCCACCAAACCAACCTCCGGAGGAGAAACCGGCTTTTCCACATACGCATCGGGAATCTGGTATTCCGTACCAAAGCTGGAAAACACACTTTCCAGGGGTCCGGTCTGGCGTTTCACCAGTAATTCCAGCCGCCATGCGCGGCCGGGATCAAAATCGTGATTGGAACGGATAATAAACAGGGCCTTTTCGCTGAAACGCGGAGCGCCTTCCACCAGCAGGTCATTGAGCCGAAAATAATCCAGATCACGAAACGAGATTTCCGCGCCCTTTTGCGACACCAGAATACGATCGAAAATTCCGCCGCGCACATACCCGGATCCCTTGAAGGAATACATGCCATTCCCCAGCACCGCTATGGCATGATCCCCAGGCTGCAACTCCGCCATGAGCCAATTGTATTCGGCTTCACCCAGTAAATTCCTGCCGATGGTCGGAGCATTGAGATAGGCATAGAACAAATCGATGAATACATCCTTTTTTTGTGAGGGCGAAGCTTCCTCCACACCCTCTCCCTCGGTACCCATGAAGCTGGCATCCACATCTTCACGGGTCAGTCGCATACGCCGAATGGCGCCATTGCCTGTCAGATATTTCCAATCCGCTGATTGAAATAGATCCTGCTTCACACGCGCCGGTTGCTGTGTTTCGCTGCTTTTTTTCTGCAGAATGCCGCGCGCGGTGGCCACTTCACGGGATGCCCGCAGTATCACTTCATTCATCACCATCACCGTAACGGTGGCGCCGGTAATGGCATCGATATTCACATAGCCTTCACGCCCCGCGGACCCTACCTTCAAACGGTCGGCAATGGATTTATCCAGGTATTGAATGACGAATTCGGTCAACTGGGTTTCGGGAATACCTACCAGGAGAATGGGCTCATGGTGTTCGAGAATATCCACTCCGGTGATTTTGCCCTCGAGATCAATGCCCACCAGATGATTGATGGGCTTACCCGAATAGGCGGGTATGGGTGTACTATCATTGGTACGGAGCAGGTATCCCAGCACTTTGTCACCCTGATAGGCCGCGGCCGCCAGTGGCTCTCCCTCAAAGGGGCCAAAATGATCGGCTGCAGGGAAGAAGTGGCGCGACTGTGGATACAGCACATCCGCCGTATCGGCGTGTACTGCCAGGGAAAAACACCACAGAAACAGCGTAAACAGGGATTTATACCCCATTGGCCTCCATCCTCTGATATCAGGGTGACCAGTAGATAGCACCCATAGCGGGCCTGGCATTGATGTATGTCAAATCACACGAAAAATGACCTGTGTTGCGGCAAATCACCCAGGGAGGCCATGGTGGCTGAGACAGGCTGGGAACCGTCATTCCGGACGTGCAATGCGAGGATCCGGAATCTCCTACCCAGGCACTGGCCTGCATAGATTCCGGCCTGCGCCGGAATGAGGAGCCTTATGGGGCCGGCCTGTTTTTATATGACAGCCTATGATGGAAGGCTAGAACAACATCATCGCATTTTGGTCAAGACCGGCCTGAGTTCCGTCATGGTATTCCCGTCAAGATCAAAGTATTCCCCCTGCACCAAGCGCAGGGAATTTTCCCAGTTGGCATCGGTAATATCCGTATTCCTGGTGGACCAGATGATGGAAAAACGCAAACTCCTGCGCAGGCTGCGCCCCTGCAATATTCCCGTTTTTTCATTATCCGCATTAAAACCATGAGGGTTGAGAATACTCACCCGCAGACGGCGGGTTCCATCGCCGGGGTCGGTCATATGGCTTAACAATTGTATATGGGGGTCCGGGTCGGTGAGCACTACAGAAGGGCACTACAGTGGGTAACAGGATCATTGTCCCCGCAAGACAGTAGGAACAGGCTGGCACAGAAGCGGGACGCAGAGCGGTTGCCAGACTGAGGTCCAGCTACCCTGAAACGGACAATCCACTCCCCACCCCAGGACCAATGCCTGGAGTTGCCTGGTACGCCCACGGTATTCCCCCTGGAATGTTGTGTTGCATTGTGCACACAACGCCGTTCTTTACTGCTGAATGGGAACAGTTTTTCTTACGCTATCCTTTAAAATAAGGCATTAGGACATAAAGCCTTACTTTCGCATAAGAATATACCTTTAACATTCTGTATTTATTGCTATTTTCTATTTTTCTGTTTCATGGATTTGCGCCGCTTCCCAGGCAATCATGGCTTGTTTACGCCAGGAACCTCCCCGGTATTCACCGATGATTCCGGTTTTCCGAATGACCCGATGACAGGGAATCAGATACAACACGGGATTGGCGGCAATGGCCGTGCCCATGGCACGGGCGGCACCGGGATATCCGGTCTGGTCAGCTATTTGCTGATAACTGAGCAGACCCTGGAAAGGAATCCGCAACAAGGCTTCCCACACCTTCAATTGCAGATTCGTACCACGCACCCATAGGGGCACAGGGTCAGTTGTTGCCGATTTCCGTGAAAATATACGGTCTATATACTGCTGGGTTATTTGCGGTGCCAAAGCCAGGTTTGCACCGGGCCAGCGCTGCTGCAGACTTGCCAGTGCATTATCCACCGGCTGCCTGGCCACAAAATCCAGGCCACAGACACCACGCGAGGTAACGGCAATGAGGCAGGCACCGAAAGGGGTTTGATGGAAACCATACTGGATGTCCAGGCCTGCACCCAGGCGGCGCATTTCCCCCGGACTCATGGCATCCAGCGTCACCAGTACGTCATGAAGACGCCCGCTACTGGACAGCCCCGTCTCTTCACTTGCCTCCAGCACCGTGGCGGATTTCCGTAGCTGCTCACGTGCATAGGCGGCAGTGACATACTGCAGAAACCGCTTGGGTGTGGTGCCCGCCCAGCGTTGAAACAGGCGGTGGAAATGGTATTGGCTCAGCCCCAGATGGCTTGCAATCTCCTGCAATGATGGCTGTGATCGAAATTCATCCCTGATGAATCGAATCGCGGTTTCAATACGCTCATAATCGCTGCAGCTCATGAGAAGTAGCCAGGAAGCCAGAATAAGAGCTACATCATAGTGAGCACCGATACACGGAGACAACCCGGATCTTGCGCTGTAGTGCTGCACCTGAGCCGCTTTCCGCTTACTGCCCGGTAAACCATTATTAGACACGGTTAATCTACTTGTATCGCACAATACATATCCATACTATCTTTTCTCCTATGGCTGTCCCCTGGACCTCACCGTGCAAGCCGAACACCAGCGTGCAGAAGTCTGGCGGCTACATGGATGAAGAAATTATCGGATAATAACCATCCTCTGGGCATGGAAAGCGTTAGCCCCCGCTAATCGGACGCATTGATATACCCGAAATACCAATAACCATAAGCACCAAGGAATCAACCATGCAGGTAAGCACTGACACGGAAGTCCAGGAAGCCACACCACCCGCCGCGGTTTCCCTGTGGGAAGCCTTTGCCTACTGGCTGAAACTCGGGTTTATCAGTTTCGGCGGGCCTGCCGGACAGATATCCATGATGCACACGGAACTGGTGGAGCGCCGCCGCTGGATCAGTGAACATCGCTTCCTCCATGCCCTCAATTACACCATGGTGTTACCGGGCCCTGAAGCACAGCAACTCGCTACCTACATCGGCTGGCTATTGCATGGCACCCTGGGTGGCATCCTGGCCGGCGTGTTATTCGTATTACCTTCCCTGTTTATTCTGATAGGACTCACCTGGGTATACCTGGCCTTTGGCGATATGCCTGTGGTGGCCGGGGTACTCTATGGCATAAAACCCGCCGTGACCGCCATTGTGGTTTTCGCCGCTTATCGCATCGGTTCACGCGCCTTGCGCAATGGCGTACTCTGGGCCATGGCCACAGCCGCTTTTGTTGCCATCTTCGCCCTGCATATTCCCTTTCCCTACATTGTACTGGGTGCCGGCATCATCGGTTTTTTCGGTGGACGACTGGCGCCGGATCAATTCAAGACCGGCGGTGGCCATGGGGCATCGGACAAATCCTTTGGCCCGGCCCTGATTGATGATCACACACCTTTGCCTCACTGGGCACACTTCAATGGCAAAGCCACAGGGGTACATATCCTCTCCGGTCTGGGCATCTGGCTGCTGGCGGAAGGCTGGCTGTACCTCAACTATGGCTGGCACGGACCACTGACCCAGATGGGGTGGTTTTTCACCAAGGCGGCCCTGGTCACCTTCGGTGGTGCCTATGCCGTACTGCCCTATGTGTATCAGGGTGGCGTGGAGCACTACCAGTGGCTGAGTGGCCATCAGATGATCGATGGACTTGCGCTGGGGGAAACCACTCCTGGCCCCCTTATCATGGTGGTGGCCTTTGTGGGTTTTGTGGGAGGCTGGACCAAGGAAATCTTTGGCCCGGAAAGCCTTGCCCTGGCCGGAATCGCCGGTGCTTGCGTGGCTACCCTGTTCACTTTCCTGCCTTCTTTTCTGTTCATCCTGGTAGGGGCGCCCATGGTGGAAGCCACTCGACATGATATGAAGTTCACTGCCCCACTGACAGGTATCACGGCTGCCGTGGTCGGTGTGATCCTGAACCTTGCGGTATTCTTTGCCTGGCATGTACTCTGGCCGGAAGCCAGTGATTCACAGCCTTTTTCAGGACGATTTGAGTGGATGTCCCTATTGATTACCATGGTCGCTTTTGTGGCACTATGGCGCTACAAGGCCGGCATTATCCCTGTCATTGCCGTGAGCGCATTGGCCGGCCTTGCCTATTCAACCCTGGCATGAGGATTGATTATGGAAACCATGGAAAAAACCATTACCCCTGCGATACTCAAACACCTGCTTAGCAAGGAAACCCCTCTGCAGTTATTGGATGTGCGCCGTGCGGAAGACCTGGAAAAAGACCCTGCCGGAATACCCGGCGCAGTCTGGCACGACCCGGGGACCCTGGAACAATGGAGCGCCAGCCTGGAACCGGAACCAGAAATCATTCTGTATTGTGTGCGTGGTGGTTCAGTAAGTGAAACCGTGCTGGAACATCTACACAGCAAGGGATTGAATGCGCGGTTTATTGAAGGTGGACTGGAAGCCTGGAAGGCGGCCGGTGGAGATATCACTACGTCTGATCAGCAGGTGTAGCCGGCATTCATACGCAGCGCAAGCAAAAACTGAAAATGCAAAGAGCATAGATCCTTGCTGTGCAGCCGGTTACCATCCACAAGCACTCAGCTCTTCGCTTCCAGACATACGACACGGTCCCTTCCCGCTTGTTTTGCGCTGTACAAAGATTGATCCGCCGCATCCAGGAATTCCGTTGGAGATTCAAAAGCATCGTGCCAGGCTGCAACGCCGAAGCTGCAACTGACATTGACCGGCTCACCTTGATTACCGGTGATTTTCAATTTCCTGACTTCATTGCGTATTTTCTTTGCCACCAATTGCGCCTGTTCCACATCGGCATGCAGTGCAATACAGAATTCATCACCACCCATGCGGGCGGCGATATCCGTATCCCGTGTATTCGTCCGTACGATACGACCAAAAGCACTGATCACTTCATCTCCGATCACATGCCCATGAGTATCGTTGATATTTTTAAAATGATCGATATCCACCATGACAAGACATAGATCCGTGTGATAGCGTTCCGCCCCGTGAATGGCTTTATCGAGCTGCTCCCAGAGATATCTTCGATTACACAGACCACTCAAATGGTCGATGCGCACCAGTTTTTCCAACTGATGGTTGCTGACCGCCAGCTTTCGGTTGAGCTGAGCCAGTGTTGCTGTGCGTTCCGCAACCCGCGCTTCCAGTTCCTGATTGACCCGAATCAAATCCTCTTCTGCTTTCTTACGATCATTGATATCCTGTATCTGCGCGATAAAAAATTGCGGAATATTCTCTTCGTTATAATGCAGCGTCACACTCAGTAACACCCATACCAGGTGCCCTTTTTTGTGAACATATCGCTTTTCCATCTGGTATCCACTACGTTTGCCATCCAGTAATTCCTGCACATATTTGAGATCCTGCGATAAATCCTCCGGGTGGGTGATTGCCTGGAAATCCAACTGCTTCAATTCATCGGACTCGTACCCCAGGATGGCACAAAGTGATTGGTTCACTTTTATAAAACGACCATTCAATTCCACCAGTGCCTTGCCGATGGGAGCATCATCAAAGGCACCGGATAACAGTTTTTCACTCTCATGAAGGGATAACAGGGCTTCCTGGCGCAGCCGGTTTTCTTTCATGAGTTTTTCATTGCTTGCCTGCAATTGTGCCGGACTTGGCCACTCAAGGGCCAATGGCATCCATTTCCAGAGCAGCACAGCGGTTGCTACCGACACCACTGCCGTCACCAGTTTAGCGCCACCGGATACCCAATAATCGGCATGCCACATATTCCAGGCACCCAGCACATGGGTCACGCCGCAGGCGAGTATAAATACGGCAAACATACTGAACACCGGGCGAAAGCCGATATCCGGACGCTTGGAAAGGAGGTACACCAGGGCAAAAGGGATGGTAAAATAAGCGCCGGCAATCAAGAGATCTGAACCAACGTGCAGGAATAATAATTCCCTGATCCAGAGGAAACAATGTCCATGGGGCATAAAGCCCGAATCTACGATGCTATCCATTTGCCATACTCATCCAGCCATTTCTTCCTTGAAATTCAACCATCGGATTTCCCTGTATTTGCATATTGTAGCTCCAGTTCAGGCAGGAAAAACCCCAATCATCGTATCATGAATAGTACGGATAGATTGCTTCGAATAGCAAGATGAAATCTGATGAAACCGCAGATTGAAAAATTGAATGATTTCGGCAACTGATTTCCGGTTGGGGATGGTCACTCCACAGAGATGGCCGGGTGCTGGCATCGCGAGATTGCTTCACTTCGTTCGCAATGCATTGCGAGAGGCTCAGGCCTTTGACAGCGCCGTCCCTCCTCCCCACTTCAGCGTACCTGAAAGTCTCAGGCTCTGCCTTGACCCGCAGGGGTGAGGTATACCGTACACCCACTGTCATTCCGGATGGCGCGTAGCGCAAGTCCGGAATCTCCTGAATGGTCTGCCGTGATTTGGGGATACCGGCCTGCGCCGGTATGACGAGGCGCACATGATTGCCTTGACCCGCAGGGTAAGGAAGGTCGGGGCCCGCGGAAGGAGATTGCTTCACTTCGTTCGCAATGACGGTAGTCAGAAAAAGCATCGTCATACCGGCGAAGGCCGGTATCTTTATGGTGTGGCGCTGAAGCTAATAAGCCCTCTAGGCCATTTTTCCCTGCCACAAGCCCTCAAAAAAATGTCGTGCATTGACCCCCAGGGTGCGGGTGCGGTACCCGCCCTCCTGTACGATCAGGGTGGGTAGTTTCAATGCTCCGATCATTTCACCATTACGACGAAAATCATTTGCGCCAAGGGACCAGGTGCCAGTGGGGTCTGCTTTTGCCGTATCCAGCCCGAGACACAGCACCAGATAACTCGGGGAGAATTCACGGATGCGTTTCAGGGCCCTGGCCAGGGTCTTTTGATAGCGCTCCACCGTGATTTGCTCGGGCAGAGGGTAATTCACATTGAACCCTTCTCCTTCGCCTTCCCCGGTTTCATCCTTGAATCCGGCAAAATGGGGATAGGCGAAATGAGGGTCACCGTGAATCGACAGGGTCAATACATCACGGCGCGTATAAAAAATATCCTGGGTGCCATTACCATGGTGAAAGTCCACATCCAGCACGGCCACCCTGCCATACCGGCTGAGATGATGAGCCGCCACGGCTGCGGAATTGAAGTAACAGAAACCACCAAAGGCACGGCTTTCCGCATGATGACCCGGTGGTCGTACCAGGGCATAGGCAAAATGATTACCATCCAGCACCGCTTCGGCACCGGTCATGGCGCAATTGACGGCACCCTTGGCAGCCAGGTAGGCGTTGTGATTCAGGGGCGTAAAGGTATCCATACAGTAATAGCCGGAACGGATATCCAGATCCTTGGGGTGTCGCAGGGCATTGCGCAAAGGGAATACAATGGGATAGACGGATTTACCCGCCGGCAAGGCTTCACAGGCACGACGGAAATAATCCACATAGTCCTTGGCATGCACGGTTTTAATGGTTTTTTCCGAAAAGGATTTAGCCGGCATATTGCTAAATAAACCGGTTTTATCCAGCTCATTCACAATGGAGGCAATGCGCACCGGCGCTTCCACATAGCCACGGTCGCGCACATGGTGAATTTCATGCCCCAGATTCTGAATGAGCGCAATGGGCTTTGGCACCGTAACCGGCGGCACCGGCTTCAGGGTTTTCCGGCGACTGTAACGCGGCGCACGCAACTTGGGTGGATCGTCCGCAAAGGATTGCACCACCATGGAAATGTACTCTTCACTGCAGATGTCCCCGTATTTGCGTTCCAGTATGGCACGCACAATCTTGCGCAGGCGTTCCCGTTTGAGGGTGACTTCCCGCCCAAGATCATCGAATAACAGGAAAAACAGATTCTTATCCCCCGGCTTTACCGGGGTGGAATACTGGTTGTTGATAATCGGCCGCGCATTGTAGCGCTCATAAAAACGCATGCGGGCAATATTCTGTTCCAGGGTTTCGGGCCAGGCACAAAGCATTTCTTCATCGGGCAGACACTCAAAGAACAAGCCAGTCACATTCAGGGACAGGGCTTCTTCCCGTACCCGGTCATACAGCACACTGCCCAGGCCGCCACCGGTCTTTCCCGGCGCCACGGACATGAATTCCAGATAGCAGAAGTTGAGGTCCGGCACGTGCAACAGCAGGGCAAAACCACGCACCTTAGCCGCCGCATCCTCGGCCACGATCAAAATGGAGCGATAGTGATACTTGATGGGGTCATGCAGCTGAGAGGGTATCTTAATGATTTCCTCTTCCGTGGCCAGGGGAAACTGGCCACGCATGATTTCCATCACCTGGCGGATGGCTTCCTGGTTGGCGGGAGATATATCGTCATGAATCTTACGGATACGAAACATGCCTGGCATCCAATGTGTGGACCGGAAACGAGCGCCATTCTACACCAGTCACTCAATACGCCAAGAAGAAAATTCTGCGGGCGGCAGTGCGATCACATCATGAATAGCTGCCCCTTCGGGCGAAGGCACTTCACAATTTCACGTCATACCGGCGAATGCCGGTATCTCCATACGATGGCGGTGAGTTCAAGAGATTCCGGCCTGCGCCGGAATGACCGTGGTTTGTATTTACGAATACTTCTCTCATTTGGGTCGAGGCATCCAGTAGACTGTCATTGCGAACGAAGTGAAGCAATCTCATTAAGATGGCACCAAATCGGAAGGATTCCATATCTCGTTGCCGTATTATGGAGATTGTCGCGCCTGCCGCATAGAACCCCTTTGGGTTGCCCCTAGATCCCCTTTGGGGATCA
>CBDUNQ010000039.1:0-10358 GCA_965368625.1 uncultured Gammaproteobacteria bacterium | reverse complement strand
TATCGCCGGGTGCGGCTACCTGTGGCGCATCCGCGATCTCACCCATTTCCGGCAACTCTTCCAGTTGTGCCTGCTCATCCAGTGTTGCGGACGTGCCTGACTGGGTTTCACCGCTGGCTACGGTTTCCACCGGTTCCTTGGGGCCATAGTCACTCACCCATGCCTGGTACATCAGCAGCACTACAAAGGAAAGGGCTATAAACAGAAAGACACGCTGGTTATCCATGGGTGGTATCGGGCTCCTTGGGGGGAACGGGATCTATACCTCCGGGGTGCCATGGATGGCAACGCCCGAGACGGCGAAGACTGAGCCAGCCACCGCGCAAGGGGCCATGGGTTTCCACGGCTTCCTGAGCATAATGTGAGCAGCTGGGATAAAAACGGCAGTGATTGCCCAGCCAGGGGCTGAACAGGTAACGGTAACACTTGATAAAGAGAATCAGCAGTCGGCGCATAATTGATTCAGTCGCGTCCAATGTCTTTCCAGGGATTGCCGTAATTGTGGATTGGAAAGACCGGCAACTCCCGGTCGGGCAATGAATACCAGATCCCATTGGCCAAGCCGGTGCCGCCGTTGACGGAAATCATCGCGAATCACTCGTTTAATGCGATTGCGTTTCACAGCTGACTTCTCCGCCTTACGGGATACCGCCAAACCAAGACGTGGCTGGCCGGCATCATTGACGATGGCCAGCACCGTTAGCCAGCGATCGCTGGACTTACATTGGCACTGTTTGAAGACCCTGCGGAACTCTTCTGCCGTCAGCAAACGCGCCGAACGGGGAAAACCAGCCTGGTGTACGCCCGCCTGGTATTCACCCACGGAAGTGTACAGCGATCAGGCAGTCAGTCGTGCGCGACCCTTGGCGCGACGCGCCTTGATCACCTTACGGCCATTCTTGGTGGCCATGCGGGCACGAAAACCGTGTACGCGGGCGCGCTTGAGTGTGCTGGGCTGAAATGTTCTTTTCATTACCTTGCTTCCAAAAGTAAACGGTGGATCAAACCACACCGCAGTTTGCGGATAGGGAAAAGCGGAAAGACTACTGGTTTTGCCGGCCATTGGCAACTCTTACGCTCTAGAAGATTTCTTTCCCAGGGTGTGGATAAGTCCCGCGCTAAGGGGTAGACTGCGGCGTTCATACCAACCATATCAATCATCATCGAGGTGAGATGAGTGGATCCCTCGCTCTGGCAAAAGTGTTTGAATAGACTGGAAAACGAACTGCCGGAACAGCAGTTCAACACCTGGATACGACCACTCCATGCCATTGAAGAGGAAGGCGCCCTGCGGCTGTTGGCGCCCAACCGCTTTGTCCTCGACTGGGTACGCGATCACTACATCGATTCCATCAGTGAAACGGTCACAGGGCTGGTCAGCGTGGATTCACCCCGAGTACAGCTGGAAATCGGTACACGGCGTGCCACCAGCCCGGCATTGGGCCTGGAAAGCGCCAGCCGCAGCCGTAGTCAACGCGAAACACTGGAAGCCCCGGCGGAACCCCCGACCCAGGTGAACCACAACCTGAATCCGGCCCATACCTTTTCCCTGTTCGTGGAAGGCAAATCCAACCAGCTCGCCTGTGCCGCCTCACGACAAGTGGCGGAAAATCCCGGCAAGGCGTACAACCCACTGTTTATCTATGGGGGTGTGGGGCTGGGGAAAACCCACTTGATGCATGCCATCGGAAACCTGATTCTGGAAGCAAAACCGGCTGCCAAAGTGGTCTATCTACATTCCGAGCGCTTCGTGGCGGATATGGTCAAGGCGTTACAGCACAATGCCATCAATGAATTCAAACGCTATTATCGATCCGTGGATGCACTACTCATCGATGATATTCAATTCTTTGCAGGCAAGGAACGCTCTCAGGAAGAATTCTTCCATACTTTCAATGCGTTACTAGAAGGCCAACAACAGGTCATCCTTACCTGCGACCGCTATCCCAAGGAAGTGGTGGGCCTCGAGGAACGACTGAAGTCGCGCTTTGGCTGGGGCCTGACCGTGGCCATAGAGCCACCGGAACTGGAAACCCGGGTCGCGATCATTCTCAGCAAGGCGGAACAGGCACAGGTGGAAATTCCCCATGACGTGGCCTTCTTCATTGCCAAACGCATTCAATCCAATATCCGCGAACTGGAAGGCGCCCTGCGCCGAGTCATCGCCAGTGCCCGATTCACGGGCCGCAGCATCACCATGGACTTTGCCAAGGAAGCCTTGCGTGACTTGCTGGCATTACAGGATAAGCTGGTCTCCATTGAAAATATCCAAAAGACCGTAGCCGAATATTACAAAATCCGCGTGGCTGATCTACTCTCTGCCCGTCGCACCCGTTCCATCACCCGTCCAAGGCAGTTGGCCATGGCCCTGGCCAAGGAGTTGACCAGTCACAGCTTGCCGGAAATCGGCGATGCCTTTGGTGGCCGGGATCACACCACGGTCCTCCATGCCTGCCGTAAGATAGTGGAATTAAAGGAAAGTGATGCGAGAATACAGGAAGACTTTAATAACCTGTTGAGAACCCTTACAACATGATGTGGATAAGCTGTGCACAAAGGATTGGCGAAAACTTATCCCGGGTTATCCACAGCCTGCCCACAAGCTATACGGCCCTTTGTCCGATAACTTGTCATTTGTATAACAAACTGATATACAAAGAGAAATTATGGTTATCCACAGAAAACACGGTGACTAATTGTTGTAACAACAAAGAAAGAAATCATTCATATTTTTTTAATATGTACATCTGAACCTATTGAAAGATGATGGATCACCATGAAATTTGAAATACAGCGCGAAGCATTACTGAAGCCTCTTCAACAAGTCATTGGCGTGGTGGAACGCCGACAAACCCTACCGGTACTTGGCAATGTATTGATCAATGCCAGTGCCCAGGAACTGGAGTTAACCGCCACGGATCTAGAAGTGGAATTACAGGCCAGGGTAGCAGTAGAAGTGAAGGAGCCCGGTGAAATCACCATTCCCGCACGTAAATTATTTGATATCTGTCGTGCGCTACCGGAAGGGGTATCCATCCAGATCAGTGTTTCCGATGAAAAGGCCACGGTTACTTCCGGACGCAGCCGGTTCACGCTTTCTACCCTTTCCGCCAGTGAATTTCCGGTGGTGGAACAGGTGGCCGGTTCCCAGCAATTCGAGGTTGGTCAAGAAGAATTCAAAGAACTCATTGAAAGAACACACTTTTCCATGGCGCAACAAGATGTGCGCTATTACCTGAATGGTTTGATGCTGGAGTTGAAACCCGATTCGGTACGGGCGGTAGCGACAGATGGTCATCGCCTGGCCCTTTGTGACATGGAAGCGAAGGTGGAAAATGCAGATGGCCAACAGGTAATCGTGCCCCGTAAAGGGGTACAGGAATTGGTACGTTTGCTGGAAGATAATGAAAAAGCAGCCCGTATTGAAATTGGCAGTAATCATATTCGTGTCAGTACGGATGATATCCGTTTTACCTCCAAGCTCATTGATGGCCGTTTTCCTGACTATGAACGGGTGGTTCCCAAGGGGGGAAACAAGCAAGTCATTGCCAATCGGGAATTATTACGTCAGGCATTGAGCCGAACCTCCATCCTTTCCAATGAAAAATACCGCGGTATTCGCTTGAACCTGGAATCCGGTGCCCTGCGCATTCAGGCCCATAACCCGGAGCAAGAACAGGCCGACGAAGAAATCGAAGTGGATTACAAGGGAGATAGCCTGGAAATTGGTTTTAATGTTACCTATTTACTGGATGCCTTGGCGGCGCTTCGTTCAGAGCAAGTGGAAATGATATTGAGTGATTCCAACAGTAGTTGTCTGGTACAGGAGCCTGGTCATAACCGCTGTCAGTACGTAGTCATGCCCATGCGGCTCTAAGCCCACAAGCCGGGGTGTGTGATTGTACATGCCCGCTGGCCTATTCCTATGACGTTACGTCACCTCGTTATTGAGAATTTTCGCAATATAACTGCGGCTCGGCTGGAATGTTCCTCAGGTTGTAATTTGATTACCGGAGCCAATGCCGCGGGCAAGACCAGCTTGCTGGAAGCCATCTACTTCCTTTCCCGTTGTAAATCCTTCCGATCGCACCGAGTGGAGCAACTCCAACGTGATGGCGCGGATTTTTTTCAGATTACTGCCCAGCTGATACAAAATGAACGGGAAGTGCCTGTGGGCATACGGCGTACGGCAAACACCATGGAAATCCGTATGGGCGGGGAAGCCGTGCGCAGGGTTTCGGAGTTGGTGGCACAACTACCCCTGGTTTCAGTCACTTCAGATCTTCATCGGGTTCTGGAAGAAGGCCCCAGGTATCGCCGCCAATTTCTGGATTGGGGATTGTTCCACGTGGAACCAAGGTTTCATGCGCAATGGACTGCCTATGGGCAAGCCCTTAAACAACGGAATGCCTGTCTTCGCGCGGGTGTAAAGGAATCGCAAATCCGTGCCTGGGACCCGCCCCTGATACAGGCAGGTAAGGCCATCGATGCATTCCGAATGGCTTATCTTGATGATTTAAAAGCTGTTTTTGCAAAAAATGGCCTATCAATACTGAATATGGAATCTCTGAGTATTGCCTACTCCCCCGGATGGGCCCAGCGTTTTACCTATGAAGAAGCCTTGCAGGAATCATTGGCCAGAGACCGGGAGCAAGGGTATACCCGGGTGGGGCCGCATCGTGCGGATTTGAGTTTTTTCCAGGCTGGTCAGGATTTGCGGCAGCGACTATCCCGAGGGCAACAAAAGCAATTGGTTATTGCCCTAATGTTGGCGCAGGCTGAGTGGCTGCGCGCCTGTCGCCAGCAACTATGTATCTTCCTGTTGGATGATTTACCAGCAGAGCTGGACCAGGAGCATCAGCAACGCGTATTGCACCAGCTACAAAATCTGGATGCCCAGGTATTTGTCAGTGCTATCAGTGCCCAGACACTGGATCTTTCTGCCTGGCAACATCAGAAAATGTTTCACGTGGAACACGGTGCTGTGCAGGAAGTGATATAATCGGCGCAATGCCTACAAGGAACCCAAAATGAGCTACGATTCCTCGAATATCAAAGTGTTAAAGGGCCTGGATGCGGTGCGAAAACGTCCGGGTATGTATATCGGGGATACCGATGATGGCACGGGCCTACACCACATGGTCTTTGAGGTGGTGGATAACTCCATTGATGAAGCCCTGGCCAATTATTGCTCCGAAATCACCGTCACTATATATAATGATGGCTCGGTGAGTGTGAAGGATGATGGGCGCGGCATTCCCGTTGATATTCACCCGGAAGAAGGCCGCTCCGCGGCCGAAGTGATCATGACCGTGCTTCATGCGGGTGGAAAATTCGATGATAATTCGTATAAGGTTTCCGGTGGCCTTCATGGGGTTGGGGTTTCCGTAGTGAATGCCCTATCGGAATGGCTGCAGTTGACCATTCACCGGGATGGAAAGGTACATAGCCAGGAATATCGTCTGGGTGAACCCCAGTCCCCCTTGGCGGTAATAGGGGATACCGACCGTACCGGTACGGAAATCCGCTTTAAACCCAGCGATAAAATCTTCAATGGCGACCTGTCGTTTCACTACGATATCCTTACCAAGCGCTTGCGCGAACTCTCCTTCCTCAATTCCGGTGTACGCATCAAGCTCATTGATGAACGCAATGAAAAAACCGATGTATTTGAGTACCAGGGTGGAATTCGTTCCTTTGTGGAGCATTTGAATCGCAACAAGACGCCATTACACCAGCAAGTGTTTTATGTGGTTGGGCAAAAGGATGGTATCGGCGTGGAAATCGCCATGCAATGGAATGATTCCTATCAGGAAAATATCTTCTGCTTTACCAATAACATACCGCAACGTGATGGGGGTAGTCACCTGGCGGGTTTTCGGGGTGGATTAACCCGTACCCTGAATCAATTCATGGACAAGGAAGGCATCAATAAAAAGGCCAAGGTAAGTACCACCGGTGATGATGCCCGGGAAGGCTTGACTGCCGTGCTATCGGTCAAGGTGCCGGATCCAAAGTTTTCCTCCCAAACCAAGGATAAACTGGTTTCTTCCGAGGTGAAGGCCATTGTGGAATCCATCGTGGCGGAAAATCTGAACAACTTTCTGCTGGAAAACCCCGGCGAAGCCAAATCCATTACCGGCAAAATTGTGGAAGCGGCCCGTGCGCGGGAAGCGGCACGCAAGGCCCGTGAAATGACCAGACGCAAAGGCGCCCTGGATATTGCCGGTCTTCCGGGAAAACTGGCGGATTGCCAGGAACGGGACCCCGCCCTTTCGGAACTCTACCTGGTGGAGGGTGATTCCGCCGGTGGATCAGCCAAACAGGGGCGCGATCGTAAGACACAAGCCATATTACCTCTGAAAGGTAAAATCCTGAATGTGGAAAAAGCCAGATTTGACAAGATGTTATCTTCCGCAGAAGTGGGAACCCTGATTACCGCCCTGGGTTGTGGTATCGGGCGCGAAGAATTCAATCTGGAAAAGCTGCGCTACCATCGAATTATCATCATGACCGATGCCGATGTGGATGGCTCTCATATTCGCACCCTGTTATTAACTTTCTTTTACCGGCAGATGCCCGAATTAATAGAATCGGGATATGTCTATATTGCCCAGCCTCCCCTGTATAAAGCAAAAAAAGGCAAGCAAGAACAATATGTTAAGGACGATGCTGCCCTGAATGCCTACCTTCTTTCCGCGGCCATTGATAAGGCAACACTCTATTTAAATCCCGAATCTCCTATTTCGGGCACCGGCCTGGAAACCCTGGTGAATCAATACATGGCTGTGGCGGCAGCGATTCAGCGCATGTCCCGTCGTTATCATCCCCTGGTCCTGGAAAAGATGGTGACCATGCCGGCACTGGATGATGCCAAACTCAAAGACCAGAGTGCATTGCAAAGCTGGCTTGGCGAATTGGAAAAACACGTAAATGACGAGCAGCCACCGGGTCAGCGCATTGACCTGGAATTGGCGTTCAAGGAAGACAGTGACGGTTTTGTCATTCATATTCGTACCCGCACCCATGGCATTGTGGCATCGGAACAAATCCTGCCCAGTGAATTCTTTGCTTCCGGCGATTACCAGCGCATGCTGGCACTGGGCAGTGAACTGGAAGGGATGCTGGGTGAAGGCGCGTACGTTCAACGCGGCGATCGCAGCCAGCCCATTGAAAACCTGAAAGAGGCCATTCAGTGGCTATTTGAAGAAGCGAAGCGCGGTCAGCACATACAGCGTTATAAAGGGTTGGGCGAAATGAACCCGGAACAGCTATGGGAAACCACCATGAACCCAGACAGCCGCCGTATGTTGCAGGTGCGAATTGAAGATGTGGTGGCCGCCGATGAAATCTTTACCACGCTAATGGGAGACCACGTGGAACCCCGGCGTGATTTCATCGAACGCAATGCCCTGGCAGTAGCCAACCTGGATGTCTGATTCCAGAACCGGCTGAAGACGATCACCCCTGCCAGTATCCAATGGCAGGGATGGCTCTCCCCTCCCCCTTTCCACCTCCAAGTAAAACAGCACAAGTGCTTCAAGCATCAAGTACTGATTCCAGGGGTCGACAACCTCAGGGTGTGTTTTCAATAAAAAAAGGGGAAGTCATGAATTTGCGTCTCAAGTATACCGCCTTTTGTGTGACCACCATCCT
Source organism: uncultured Gammaproteobacteria bacterium (assembly GCA_965368625.1). Taxonomy (GTDB): domain Bacteria; phylum Pseudomonadota; class Gammaproteobacteria; order DSM-19610; family DSM-19610; genus JAIVHA01. The sequence goes on along the minus strand of CBDUNQ010000039.1, from coordinate 2,702 downwards.
GCTGACGGGCTGTGGTGCCTCCAAGATGGCGGTTCGGCCCGATGCAACCGCCCAGATACAGCGTATTGCACTGATAACCGTGCAGGAACCTGCGGCGTATACCGCACAGGATTTCGGTAATCCCGGAATGATGTTTGGCGCCATTGGTGGGGCGGTGGCTGGCAGTTCATCAGCCAATGCCGGGAAGAGTGTAAATCAGATTGCGCAGGATGCCGATTACCGTGCCGGGTCACAGTTGACCAATGAATTGAAAGCCCGTCTGAATAATGCCGGTTACCAGGTGGAATTGATTACCCTGACGAGAGAAAAGGAAAACAAACTACTGGAGAATTACCAGTCTATTGATGCCGCAGGTGCCGATGCCGTACTCGATGTGGTGATTGAAAACATCGGCTATGCCACAGAGCACCCCATGCTATCCCCCCATTGGCGGCCTTCGTCGCAGATACGGGTTGCCATGGTGAAAGCCAATAGTGGTGAAAAAATCTATTCGGAAAAATTCATGTATGGTTATCACAATCCGTTTATATCCGGTACGGATTTGGATGCACCGAAAGAGTACCATTTCAAAAACAAGGAACAGTTGTTTGCTGATGGTGATAAACTGATTGCAGGTATGCAAAAAAGTATTGTGGAGGTTGCACAACAGGTGCAGGAAAACCTGAAAAAATAGTGTAACCTGAGCCGCACAAAAAAATCCCTTGCTTCACAACAAGGGATTTTTTTTGCTTATGTTTATTGTAAATACTAACAGCAACCATTCATGACAGCGCCTGAAATTTTCTGTTGATCAAACTGTCAAGAATGACAATGCCATGAAATGTCATTGTGTAACATACCGGCGAACTGAATAAATACGATCGCTGTTGAAGGCCATCTGATGCAGGTCAATCCCATCTCCATTTCACTGTGCTATTTATCCTGTATACCGGCGTGTGCCGGGTAGAGTGTAATTACCACTGAGGGATGAGGAAATGGCGCATATAGTTGTGTTGGGTGCAGGAATCGGTGGCATGCCTGCAGCCTACGAATTGCGTGAAGTGCTGGATCGCGAGCATGAAATCACCGTAGTCAATGCCAATGAATTTTTTCAGTTTGTACCCTCCAATCCATGGCTGGCGGTGGGCTGGAGAAAACGTGAACAGATCACCCTACCCATAGCGCCCCACCTGGCAAAGCACAACATCAACTTCATTGCAGCTTGGGTGGAAACCATTCATGCGGAAGAAAACAAGCTGGTGTTGAAGAATGGCCAGGAAATCGAGTACGACTATCTGATCATTGCCACTGGTCCGCGATTGGCCTTTGATGAAATCGAGGGCACGGGTCCTGATGGTTTCACACAATCCATCTGTACGGTGGATCATGCCGAAAAAGCATATCAGGATGTGCAGCGCCTGATACACAACCCGGGGCATGTCATTGTCGGCGCGGTACAATTCGCCAGTTGCTTTGGACCCGCCTATGAATACGCGGCGATCCTCGATACGGAATTACGTAAACGCCGCGTGCGCGATCGGGTACCCATGACCTTTGTTACCAGCGAGCCCTATGTGGGTCATCTCGGCCTGGGAGGTGTGGGCGATTCGCGCGGCATGCTGGAGCATGAGTTACGTAATCGTCATATTCAGTGTATTACCAATGCCAGGGTTGCGCGCGTGGAAGCCGGCAAAATGTTTGTCGACGAACTGAGCGCGGAGGGGGAAGTGGCCCGACAGCATGAATTGGCATTTCAACATGCCATGATGCTGCCGGGCTTCAAGGGGGTTGATCCTGTGGCCAGGGTAGAAGGTCTGTGCAATCCAAGGGGATTTGTAATTGTGGATGAACACCAGCGCAGCCCGAAATACCCCAATATCTTTTCTGCCGGGGTATGCATCGCCATCCCGCCCGTGGAAGCTACGCCGGTTCCTACCGGTGCGCCGAAAACCGGCTATATGATCGAATCCATGGTGACCGCCATCGTGCAGAACATCAAAGCGGAAATCACAGGATACCCGGTAGCGTCCAAGGCTTCCTGGAATGCGTTTTGTCTGGCAGACCTGGGTGATACGGGGGCCGCCTTTATCGCCCTGCCCCAGATTCCGCCCCGCAATGTCACCTGGTTCCGGAAGGGGAAATGGGTGCACTATGCCAAGATCGCGTTTGAAAAATACTTCCTACGCAAAATGAAACAAGGGGTTTCGGAGCCTATTTTCGAAAAATGGGCATTGAAACTCATCGGTGTAGTGCGCCTGAAACAACACTGACAATGGTACTGTTGCCCGGTCTTCAGCGGGGAATTTCCTCTACTCGTTCCACCCCCTGTGCATACAGATCCGGTCGGGTAGTGATTTCCGGCAGGGTGGATTCGATCCACTCTTCGGCGGCGTTGGCGATTTCCTGAGCGGTTTTACCCTGGCTGTGGATCACCGGTCCTATGCGCAGGGTGATGGTGCCGGGCCGTTTGATAAAACTGTGGCGTGGCCAGAAGTCCCCTGCATTGTGGGCCACGGGTACTACGGGAAAGCCGGAGCGTTCCGCCAGGATGGCGCCACCCATTCGATAGCGGCCGCGCTTGCCGGGGGCGACCCGGGTCCCTTCGGGAAAGATGACCACCCAGCGGCCATGTTGCAGGCGCTCCGTACCCTGACTGACGACTTGCTCTACCGCCTTGCGGCCGGCACCCCGGTCGATGGCAATGGGTTCGAGCAGGGCCAGAC
>CBDUNQ010000038.1:0-10366 GCA_965368625.1 uncultured Gammaproteobacteria bacterium | reverse complement strand
CTGGGCAATACCGGTGGTACTGCTGTTCAGCCTGGTGGGCGGCAAACAGGGTAAATACCTGCTGCCCATGCTGCCGGCCGTGGCCCTGCTTATGGCCCATGCCCTGTCTGCCTGGCGTCCCCTTTCGGAAAAGCAGGGAGCGGCGCGCCTCTGGGGTCCGGCGGTGGTGGCCATGGTTTCCGGCTTGCTGATATGGTTCGCGCCCCAACTCTTTGGGAAGGTGCGCTGGATCGCTCAGCTGGAAACCTACTGGGGTGCCGCCCTGGTGATGGCGGGTATCGTGCTGCTGGCCCGGTCCTGGTCGCCGGCCAGGGCCGTGCCCATATTGGTATTGTTCTCGGTGCTCTTCTGGACCGTTGCACACCTGAGTGTGTTGCAGGCCATGGCACCCAGTGTGGATCTCAAGCCCATGAGCCAACGCCTCGCCCAATTACAACAGGCGGGTCATCCCATCGGCATCAACCTTGAATATGCGGGGCAGTTCCATTGGCTGGGCCGCTTGCGGCAACCACTGGTGTTGCTGCGTACCCCGGCGGATTTCCAGGCCTGGCTGCAGCCGGGACCGGAAAGCTATGTTATTGTCCACGAACAGGAATGGTTAAGCCTCTTTCCGCCGGCAGAATTCGTGCAGGCGTACCGCAGCGGGGCCCTGGTGTTACTGAAAACCAGCCATCTGGCGGCCTACAAGCAGGCGCGCGGTGAGTCGGGCTGGGCCCGCTATCAACGGCAACCATGATCGGGTGAGTGGGCAGGCTTGTATCCCTGGCGGATTCCCTTAAGCTCTGCCACTGCCTGCGAAGGCACTCGGGTATCGGCATTGGTGCCATCCCTGTGGTGAGGGTGGGAATCGAGTGCGAACAAGATGAAGGAAAGTATGAAGGCACAACGATATAAGGGCCATGGCACTGCTGGAAGTGCACTTCAGGTGATGCATGTCCACTGAAACAAGTGAGCGTGCTGCCCTGCGCTTGAAGAAGAATGAAGAGCGACGCTTGCGCGCCGGCCACCTGTGGGTTTACAGCAATGAAGTGGATACGGCTAAAACCCCCCTGTCCGGCTTTTCGCCCGGTCAGCAAGTGGTGCTGGAGGCCTACAATGGCAAGCCGCTGGGCAGTGCCTATGTAAACCCGCATTCACTCATCTGTGCGCGTATGGTGAGTCGCGATCCCAGCCAGGCCCTGGACCGGTCGTTGCTGGTGCATCGATTGAATATTGCCCTTTCCCTGCGGGAACGGCTGTATCCCAGCCCTTTCTATCGCCTGGTTTTCGGTGAGGGTGACGGCTTGCCCGGCCTGGTGGTGGACCGCTACGGCCAGGTGCTGGTGGTACAGATCACTACGGCAGGAATGGAAGCGGTGCGGGATGACTTGCTGGATGCCTTGCATAAAGTGCTCAAGCCCCAATCCATTCTGTTGCGCAATGACAGTACTGCACGGCAACCGGAAGGGCTGGAAGCCTATGTGGAAGCCCAGGGTGAAGTGCCGGACACGGTATTGCTTGAAGAACAGGGTGTACGCTTTGAGGTGCCCCTGCAACAGGGGCAAAAGACCGGCTGGTTTTATGACCAGCGACCCAACCGGGAACGCCTTGGCGCGTATGTGAAAGGCCGGCGGGTACTGGATGTCTTCAGTTACGTGGGCGCCTGGGGGCTGCAGGCCGTGGCGGCCGGGGCCACGGATGTGGTCTGTGTGGATGCCTCGCAAGCGGCACTGGATCAGTTGCAAGCCAGTGCCCGGCATAATGGCTTTTTCGAACAGGTGCAGGTGCACTGCGGAGATGCCTTTGAAGTCCTGCGTGGCTTGCGCGAACAGCGTGAGCATTTCGATGTGGTGATCGTGGATCCACCCGCCTTTATCAAACGCAAGAAAGATATCAAGGCCGGCGAGCAAGCCTATCACCGTATCAATCAACTCGCCATGCAATTGCTGAGTCGGGATGGAATACTGGTGAGTGCATCCTGCTCCCATCACCTTTCCATGGAGGGCTTGCAAAAACTGCTACTGCAATCGGCACGGCACCTGGACCGTGATCTGCACTTGCTGGAGCGGGGGCACCAGGGCCCGGATCATCCCCTGCATCCTGCCATTGCCGAAAGCGAATACCTCAAGGCCTTGTTCTGCCGCGTACTGCCGGTGGTGTGAAGCCTGTGCACGTGATGAGTTTTCCTATACCACGAGAATCTGAACCATGCTGATGTACCCCCATATCGACCCTGTGGCCCTGGACCTGGGACCCGTTCAAGTGCACTGGTATGGATTGATGTATCTGTTTGGATTCCTCGGCGCCTGGTGGGTGGGCACGCTGCGAACCAGGGGTGATGCCGCTTGGCAGCGCGATGAAATGGGGGACCTGATGTTTTATGGCGCCCTGGGAGTGGTGCTAGGCGGACGTATCGGATACATCCTGTTTTACAATTTTTCCCTGTTTCTGGAGCAACCCTGGATTCTCTTCAAGATCTGGCAGGGAGGGATGTCCTTCCATGGCGGGCTGCTGGGTGTGTTACTGGCCATGTGGCTCTATGGGCGTAAAACCGGACGCGGTTTTTTTCAGGTAACCGACTTCATTGCGCCACTGGTACCCATTGGCCTGTTTACCGGGCGCATTGGGAATTTTATCAATGGCGAACTTTGGGGGCGGGTTACCGATGTCCCCTGGGGGATGGTGTTTCCCTTTGTGGATTCACTGCCCCGGCATCCTTCCATGCTGTATGAGGCGATACTGGAAGGGCCGGTGTTGTTCCTGGTGTTGTGGTTCTATGCGCGCCGCCCACGGCCGGTAAGAGCGGTATCCGGATTGTTTTTGTTGGGCTATGGAATATTCCGTTTTGCCGTGGAAATGGTGCGTGAACCCGATGCACACATCGGTTATCTTGCCATGGGCTGGCTCACCATGGGGCATGTATTGTCCCTGCCCATGATCCTGTTTGGCATATGGTTGCTGTGGCTGGCACACCGGAGTGGTGCAGTACGCCCCGGCTGATGGATGGAGTTTTTTGATGAAGCAATATCTCGACCTGATGCGCCATGTGCGCGAGCATGGTGTCCGTAAGGAAGATCGTACCGGTACCGGAACCCTCAGCGTATTCGGCTACCAGATGCGTTTTGATCTTGCCCGGGGCTTTCCGGTGGTGACTACTAAAAAGCTGCATTTACGCTCCATCATTCATGAACTATTGTGGTTTCTCAGTGGCGATACCAACATTCGCTACCTCAAGGAAAACAAGGTGAGCATATGGGATGAGTGGGCCGATGAAAATGGTGACCTGGGTCCGGTGTATGGTTCCCAGTGGCGTTCCTGGCCCGCACCCGATGGACGCCGAATCGATCAGATCAGTCAGGTGGTGGGGCAGATTCGCAGCAATCCCGATTCCCGGCGGTTGATTGTCAGTGCCTGGAACGTGGCCGAAGTGGATCATATGGCCTTGCCTCCCTGCCATGCCTTTTTCCAGTTCTATGTGGCAGAAGGGAAGCTCTCCTGCCAGCTGTACCAGCGCAGTGCCGATATTTTTCTGGGAGTACCCTTTAACATCGCTTCCTATGCCCTGCTGTTGCAAATGATCGCCCAGGTGACCGGGCTCCAGGCCGGTGAGTTTATCCATACCCTGGGTGATGCTCATCTCTATGCCAATCATCTGGAGCAGGCCGATCTGCAATTGAGCCGCGAACCCCGGCCATTGCCCGTGATGCGTATCAACCCGGACATCCATGACCTGTTTGCCTTCCGTTTCGAGGATTTCACCCTGGAAGGCTACGATCCGCACCCGCATATCAAGGCGCCCGTGGCGGTATGATCCCATGATACTCAGTATTGTGGTGGCCATGAGTCGCAATCGGGTCATTGGCAGGGATAATCAGTTGCCCTGGCATTTGCCCGCAGACCTGAAGCACTTCAAGGCATTGACCATGGGCAAGCCCATCATCATGGGTCGCAAGACCTATGAATCCATCGGCCGTCCGCTACCCGGGCGCACCAATATCGTGCTTACCCGCGATACGGCCTACCAGCAGGCAGGCTGTGTCATTGTCCATGATATTGACGCTGCACTGACTGCCGCTGGTGATGTGGAAGAGGTAATGATCGTGGGTGGTGCAGAACTCTATCGACAGTTGCTGTCGCGCGTGTATCGCATTTACCTGACGCAGGTGGAGATAGAAGTGGAAGGCGATGCCTATTTCCCTGAGCTCGATCCACGACAATGGCGGGAAGTGGCCTGCGAACGTTTTTCCGCCGATGAGCGTAACCCCCATGACTATGGGTTTTATACCTATGAACGCCTGAAATAACGTCTTCAGGAGTCAGCCTGGTCAGGGGCAGGCTGCCATTGGTGAGAATGGCTACTCGAATAGCGGGTTCTGGGCCATGGAATTTCACCGCTTTTCCTGCAGAATTTGATTTGCATCATGGTTGGAATGGGTCCCCGGCTGCACACTGTAGGCCGATGATTCATGGAGTGCAGCGTGTTCAGGTAGCATTGCTCGATGGCTGACCGTGGCCTGCATCGCCCCGAAATTTCCGGGAAAGCAATGACAAAATCCATAAACAGTATCCTCTATATCCGTCTTCCCTGCTGGAAGATCTATCCCGGTGGCGTCATCTATGTAGCGGATTACATACATAAGCAGCGCCCGGGCATTCACCAGGAAATCCTGGATCTCGCGCTGGTGCCAAAACAGGAACGCAAGGAGGTGCTGCGCGAGCGTCTATTGTCCATGCAGCCCGATCTGGTGGCCTTTTCCTGGCGTAATATGCAGTCTTTCGGCCCACATCCGGAAGACGATGCCCTGGATGTGGTGATGAATTTCGATCATTCTCCGAACCCGCTTCGAAGAATCAAGGCGGCGCGTGATGCCCTTGCCATCATCTGGGAATACTCCAGTAGTCGGATCCGTAATTTTGCCTACATGAAAATGGTGCGGCGACTGCTTCCCGATGTACGTATCGTGGTGGGAGGTACCGCAGTATCCATCTTTGGAAAATATGTGGTGGAAAAATGCCCTGCCAATTCGGTCGTGGTGGTGGGTGAGGGTGAAGCAGCCATGCTTTCCATTGTTGACGGGGAAAGTTCCGCTGCCGGTGAGTGCTACTATAAAAACGGGCAGGGTGTCATTCGATATTGTCGACGGGATCATAACTTCGATCTATCCACTCTGACAGCCGTGAATTTTTCTTATGTGGAATCCATCTTTCCTGCCATTCACCAATACCGTGATGACTATATCGGTGTGCATACCAAGCGGGGGTGTCCTTACCAATGCCACTTTTGCCTGTACAATAAAATCGAAGGGCATAGCCAGCGTTATCGCGATCCCATAGAGATCGTGGATGAAATCCAGGCGCTCAATGACCGTTATGGCGTGCGCAAGATCTGGTTTACCGATGCACAGTTTTGCTCCACCCGTAGAAGTACCTATCATGTAGAGCAGATACTGGATGAAATACTGCGCAGAAAACTGGATGTGCAATGGACCGGGTATCTGCGGCTCAACTATCTTACCCGTGAGCTGGCGGAAAAAATGCTGGCCAGCGGTCTGGCCAGCCTTGATCTTTCCTTTACCGGTACCCAGGAAATGATCAATAGCCTGACTCTGGGGTATTCCCTGGAACAGCAAATGGATTCATTCCGCATGTTCAGGGAAGCGGGGTATACGGATCAGAAAGTAAAACTGTATATGCCACTCAACGCGCCAGGGGAAACCGCGGAAACCCTGTTGCAGACCATTCAGCGTATCAAGGAACTGTATCGCCTGTTTGGACGGGATAACGTGCTGCCGTTTATCTTTTTCATAGGGATTCAGCCGGGAACACCGGTAGAGCAACTGTTGCTGGAGCAGGGGTATTTACATAAAGACTATAATCCCCTGAGTTTAAATCCTTTTCAAATAAAGCGCCTGTTATACAACCCCCGTCCCCTGGGCCGTCTGATTGCCCGCAGTTACCTGGAAGCCGTGGAATCTCTGGAGGAAGGCAGTGAATATATCGGGCGTGCCACCATGGATATTCTTGAGCGGGAATTGACGGCAAGGAATCGGTTTGCCAGCAAAATGGCTTCACTTCCACCTGCGTAACTGGTGAAAGAGTGAAGTGAAGTAGAGATGAATGCCTTACCCTCTTTGGGAGAACAGCCCGCAACGGATTCAGGGTTTATATAGCGGTGGAATTTCACCGCTTTACTGTGTCGCGGGTTTCTTTGTTTCCGTGTACCCAATGGCACGAAAAAACAGATCTATCAACAAATCCAACAATTCGGGTAATTCGAGATTTCGGTAGCGGGATGTCTGATAAATACACTTTGAATACAGGGCTTCCCTCACCATGCCCTGAAAAAGCAATGCGGCAATGTCCGGGCTGACATGGGCAACCTGTCCCTTTGCACGCAAGTCCTTCACGCTGTATTCAATGAAATCTGTAAACGGGCGCCAGCGGTGTTCAAAGAATTGCCTGGTTGCATCACTGCCTTCCAGGGCGCTTTGCATTTCCATGCGCAGATAGTCGGGGTCTCGCGAAACACTCTCTATGTAGGTGCGTGTGATGCTGCGCAATACATCGGCAAAACTGCCGTCACTATTGACCACTGCCGCCACATAATTTTCGCGTTTGCAGGCGATTTCATTGAGCACTTCTTCATAAAGTGCCTCTTTGGATGGGAAGTGGCGATAGAGAATAGCCGGACTCACGCCAAGACGCCGGGCAATATCATCTACCGATACGCCATGGTATCCCTTGTCAGAAAACAGTATTTTCGATACGGCCAGAATGGTGGCGCGTCGTTCCGAGGCCTTCAGGCGTTTACTCATGGTGTGATGATTTCCGGTGGGGCAACCCGGGCTTCCATCCCCGGGCTTGCCCTGATCCGGATTCAGCCTTTCTGTATGTTGAAGTGATATTCACCGTTTTGCTGGTTCGAGCTCAGTAGCTGATTGCCGGTCTGTTTGCAAAAGGCTTCAAAATCTTTCACCGATCCCGGGTCGGTGGCGACAATCTTCAGTACTTGTCCGGCATGGAGTTGCTGGATGCTTTTTTTGGCGCGCAGGATAGGGAGTGGGCAATTCAATCCACGGGCATCGAGTTCCTGGTCAAAGTCGGACATGGTGTATTCTCCTTTATGTTAGTGAGCGTTTACTTTTTAATACATACTGGTTGGTATGTCAATGGGTACTGTCTTCATTGGGAGGGGTAACACCCTGGCTCAGCCGCCAGTACGGCTTTGTGAGCGGCTGAAGGTGTATCTTAAAAATATTTTAAAAACAATTACTTGTATTATTCTCTTACGGATGGATTGGGGGTGAGGGGGGGTTGGCGCACTGCTTGGGGCTGGGCCATTGGTTGTGGCAGGGACAGGTGCTTGATGAGTAAATCTGCATAAGCATCCATAGCGTAGTGGTGGTTCAGGGGGTCGGGGTTGAGATAACGAGGGGATATGCAGCCATCTTCTCCCAGGCATTCCTCGTCCAGCATGAGGTATTCAATCCCCTGTTGCTGGCAGTGTTGCTGCATTTGGCGGTTAAAGCGCAGTGTCAATTCGGTGCGTTCCCGTTGCGAGGTGCGGACTTCCTTGCGGGCATTGGCAACCTCTCCCCACTCCTTGCCATCTTGGATGGTGGGTAAGGGTGCACTGATGCACAGTACCGGTACCGCACGTGCTAACTCACTCAAAAAACGTGAATAAACGGTGACGGTTCTCTGCAACATGGATTCCACCGATGCCTGGTACTTGATGGCGCGATACCAGATGACAAACCCGGTATCAATTTCCCCCAGTAACACGATTACCTTTTTGGCGCGGGATGTTCGTAGCGCCTGTACGAAGAGGGGGTATGCCTGGGTTTGAGAGTTGGGGTTGTCCATGCCGGAAGCGGTTGCACCACCAATGCTGACCACTTTTATATCATAGTGTGGGAAATGTTTTTTGAATGATTCATGCAGGAAAACAGAGGCATGAGAATCACCGAGTACGAGAATTTCTTGTTGTGGCATGGTTACTATCCTTGGCAAGTGGGTCTTTGTTGTTTTACTTGATCAGCCGCTATGCGTGTTGTTCTTTACGTGATTTCTATTTCCAATTTCTGTAGTACGAGTGATATGGAATTATACCGTATTGGAAAGGCCTGCATTTCACTTTCAGTACCAACTGCAGGTGGGCGTGAAATCCTGTTTGGCTGGATGCGGCAGACCTGATTGAACTGGCATAGCAAGACGAACCAAACGAATCAATAGTGTGCCTATGCTTTGCACGGTGACCCTTCGCAGAGCCCCACTGCCCGGCGCAGATCGGACTTGAACACAGGCTAAGATGAATGATGTCCGTTTGCAAGGGTGGGGTCTGCCTGCCCGGCTATGGGATAAGATTTTGAGTGTGTGCGGGAAGGGTGAAATAGAAGCTGGCCCCCTCGCCGGGTTTGCCTTCGGCCCATATCGTACCACCATGGCGATGGATAATGCGTTGCACGGTGGCCAGGCCCACGCCGTTACCGGGAAATTCCTGGCGGCTGTGCAGACGTTGGAAAGCCCCGAAAAGCTTATGCACATAGGCCATATCGAATCCCGCGCCATTGTCGCGAATGAAATAGATTTTTTTCCCAGCCTGCTGTATCTGTCCGATTTCGATCTGTGTCTGCATTTTCTTCCCTGTGTATTTCCAGGCATTCCTTAGCAAATTTTCCAGCATTACGCGCAACAGGGTCCGGTCACCGCTGGCATGCAATTTATCAGGGCGAATAAATTGCACTTGCCGGGATGGTTCGCTGCTGCGTAAATCATTGATGATCTTTTCCGCCATGCTGGCCAGGTCTACGGGTGTGATATGCAACTCCGCCCGGGACATATGGGAAAGGTTCAGTAAATCGTCAATGAGTCGTTCCATGCGCTCGGTGTTGCCCAGGATACGCCGAATATAATCATGGGCCTTGATATCAAGATCCTGTACATATTCTTCGGCCAGGATGCGACTGAAACCATCAATGATGCGCACCGGTGCCCGTAAATCATGGGAAACGGAATAGCTGAAGGATTCCAGTTCGCGGTTGGAGGCTTCCAGTTGTTGTGTGCGTTCCGCGACCAACTCTTCCAGGTGATCCCGGTGCTTGCGTAATTCAGCTTCCCCGGCGCGTTGCTCACTGAGATCTCGCATGCACATGAGGATACCTGTGGCTTCCTGGTTTTCATCGCGAATCACGCAGAGCATGACTTCAAATGGTTTGCCAACATGATTATTGGGATGATCGGCTTCCATGGTAAGCCTCGCATCGCGCCGCTCCCTGCGTGCCAGGCATACCGGGCATGGCGGATCCTCTCCCTGGGGGTGCATGATCTCCATGATATTCCTGCCAATGACTTGCTCGGGAGTCAGACTTTTCATGGTGAAGAAGGCGCGGTTTGCCTTGATGAGCCTGTCATTCAGGTCAACCAGGTAAATGGGGTCCGAAAAGAAATCAATGGCCTGTTCCCATTGGGCATCCAGGTGTTGAAATGATTTTCGCAGCGTTTCCTGTTCCGTGACATCCTGGATGAAGGTTGCGATACCGGCTTGCTTGCCATCAAGGGCCGGTAAGGCCTGGCTTTGCCATTGGCACAGGAGGGTGTGACCTTCGCGGGTTCTGGTTTTCAGGGTGCGGCGATCCCATTGCCGGTCTTTCGTGACGGTATCCATCAGGGTTTTCAGGTGGTGTTGATCTTCGGTGCACAGCAGCCAGGTGATGGCGGCTTGTCCACGGGTTTGCTGATGGCTGTACCCCAGGAGGTGTTCGGCAGCCGAATTCCAGCTCAGGGTGCGCAGTTGTTGATCCCAGTGAATACAGGCCAGGGGCAGGTGGTTATGATGAATGCTGGCGTTGTGAGCGCTAGTTTGTGCGGGTTGAGAAACCAAACGTCTGGCGTAAAGGGAAAACCCCAGTAATAGAATGACAGCCAGGAGGCGCCGCTGCAGGGCATTGGCCTCGGGCTGCAGGAGAGCGGTGGTGAACGTTTCCATGCCGGCATGTGCGCTGGCTCCTATCCATGCATCCATCAGCCAAAAGGCCGCTCCCAACAGAATTCCGGCTATGGGCAGTAGTGAGGCATTCATGGGCTGTTATTCTGTAATTGATTTGGCCCAGGAATGATTGCAGAAAATCGTTGAGCTTGGAAGTCGCTTACTTTTCGCTGTTCGGCTTGCGGGTTTGCCTGCAGGGAATGCTGAAATGCCGGCAATCCTCCAGGCGCAGGGCGGTCAGTGATCCACCCCAGAGGCAGCCGGTATCCAGCGGAAAGATGTTTTCATCCGTGCACTGGCCAAGGGTTGACCAGTGACCGAATAGGATGCGCAATGACTGGCTGGCGCGACCGGGTATACGGAACCATGGCAGATCCCCGCTGGGCTGACTGCCGGGAG
>CBDUNQ010000037.1:0-10462 GCA_965368625.1 uncultured Gammaproteobacteria bacterium | reverse complement strand
CACGGAAGCGGAAGCGTTGAAACACCCGCGGCGCAATAGTGTCAGCCAGTGCCTGGGTGGCACCATGACACAGCCCGAAATCAGTCTGGGTGGTTTGCCGCAACTGCAGGAAAAGGATGGTTTACTGTTATGTTCCGATGGACTCTGGTCTGCCCTGGAGAAAGAGGTCCTGGGCCGGGTGCAACAGGAAGACGACTTGCATCAGGCCCTGGAACAGCTGGCCGAAAAGGCGGAGCATGCCAGTTATCCCTATAGCGATAATATCAGTGCCGTGGCCATGCGCTGGCTGGGGCACGAAGAAGCCGAGGCCGGTGAAGGCAAGGCGGTGTTTGCCACCGATGACCGTCCGAAGGAAGGGGCTGCAAAGGAAACCGATACGGATCAGGCAGCAGTGGATCAGAAAAAAGGCGACCCGGGTTCGGTGGATGCCGCCATTGCGCAGATCGAGCGCGCCATTGAGCTGTATGGCGATGAAATGACCAAGGGTCGCAAGTGACTTCATGAGGTGTTTCGGGGTACCTCTACCCACATGAGTACGGGTATCAAAAAGAAACACGCTGCGCGTGCAGTGATTGAATGCAGGCTTGTGCGCCCGCCGGCGGGTTCATTTTCTTTGCTTGCCCAAAGAAAAATGAACCAAAAGAAAGGGCACTCAGGTTCGGTCGCTTCGCGACTGCCCTGCGCTTCTCAAACAGTTGCGCGCTTTCTTCCGGAACGGACTGCGATGCTCGGCTTCACCCGACGGGTACGGGTGCCAAGCTAGAGTGTTTAGCAGGATTCCGAGATGCCTTAAAAAAGCACTGTCATTGCGAGCGAAGCGCGGCAATCTCTTGAATTCGGCATAGGCTTTCCTGTCAGGCTGATTGCCGCCTCACGGAGATTGCCACGCCGCTATGCGGCTCGCAATGACGCAGGAATTTTTTATTTGAATACTCCTCTCATTCGGGTCGAGGGATCACGTCATTGCGAGCGAAGCGCGGCAATCTCTTGAATTGGGCACAGGCTTTCCTGTCAGGGTGATTGCCGCCTTACGGAGGTTGCCACGCCGCTCCGCGGCTCGCAATTACGGGTATCTCTACCCACCTGGATCTGCGTACACTGGGGCCCCGGCTTCCCCTGAAAATGGGTCCACCGGGGAAATTCAACCCTTCACCAACCACAAGGAAGCGGGAATTCATACCCATGTGCTTTTATCAGGAACCGGCTGGTGGCCATGAGTAGTGCGCTGACCTTAGAGCAGCTGGCAAGCCTATTCCTGGTGTTGTTTGTGGCCGCCCTGCTGCCCACCCTCAGTGGCATGATGGTGGCGGCAAGATCGGCGGTGCTGGGTTTTCGTCATGGTGCCCTGGTGGCGGCCGGCATTGTAGCGGGGGATCTTCTGTTCATGCTGTTGGCCATCTACGGTCTGTCTCTGGTGGCCACCTGGCTGGGCGAATCCTTTGATCTGTTGAAGTACCTGGCCGGGGGCTATCTGGTCTGGCTGGGCAGCCATCTGTGGTACTCGCCACCCCGCGTGTCAAAACCCGGCCACCGGGAAGTGGCTTCCCGCCGTTCCAGTTTTCTGGTTGGCCTGCTGGTCACCCTGGCGGATCACAAGGCGATCCTGTTTTACCTGGGTCTGTTTCCGGCCTTTCTGGATCTGGCGGCACTGACCCGGCACGAAGTGGTGTTGCTGCTGGCCGTGGCCGGCGTGGCGGTGGGGGTGCCCAAATTGTGGTATGCCCTGCTGGCGGCGCGGCTCGGGCAATTACTGTCCCATTCCCGAACCCTTCACGGCCTGTACACACTGGCCGGTGTATTGCTGGTGATCATGGGGCTGTACCTGTTGATCAGCACCTGGATTCAGTGAGAGCGGGGCGCGAACGCGCTATACTCCTCCCCCCGAAACCGAGCAGATACCCAAGGATACTTCATGCGCCCCAGCCAACGTGCAGCCGATGCCCTACGCACCATCAACATCACCCGCAACTACACCAAGCATGCCGAGGGTTCCGTATTGATTGAATTTGGCGATACCCGCGTATTGTGTACCGCCACCGTGGAAGAAAAGATCCCACCGTTTCTGCGCGGCAAGGGGGAAGGCTGGGTGACGGCGGAATACGGCATGCTGCCGCGTTCCACCAATAGCCGCATGGGGCGTGAAGCCGCCCGTGGCAAACAGGGTGGCCGTACCATGGAAATACAACGACTCATTGGCCGTTCCCTGCGCGCCGTGGTGGATATGAAACGGCTGGGAGAGCGCACCATCACCATTGATTGCGATGTGATTCAGGCCGATGGCGGCACTCGGACCGCCAGCATTACCGGCGGCTATGTGGCCCTGGCCGATGCCGTGCAGTACCTGATGAAAAATGGCTTGCTGAAGAAGTCTCCACTGCTGGGGTATGTGGGTTCGGTTTCCGTGGGTGTATATAAAGGTGTACCGGTACTGGATCTGGATTATGCCGAAGACTGTAATGCCGAAACCGATATGAATGTAGTGATGAACGATGCCGGTCAATTCATCGAAGTGCAGGGTACGGCAGAAGGCCACCCCTTCAGTCAGGCGGAATTGCAAGCCATGCTGGATCTGGCCAGCGGTGGTATCACGCAACTGGTGGCGGCGCAAAAGGCGGCGCTGGCGGAATAGGTCACAGGTCATGAAAAAGATTGTGCTGGCAAGCAATAATGCAGGCAAGGTGCGTGAATTCAATGAATTACTCGCGGATTCAGGACTGGTGGTGGTGCCACAATCGGAATACAAGGTGGCGGATATCGAGGAAACCGGTCTCACCTTTGTGGAAAATGCCATTCTCAAGGCGCGCAATGCCGCTGCACAAACGGGCTTGCCGGCCATTGCCGACGATTCCGGCCTGGAAGTGGATGCATTGAACGGTGCGCCGGGCATTTATTCGGCGCGCTATGCCGGAGCGGGCGCCACCGATGAACAGAACCTTCAGCGCCTGCTGGAGGCATTGCGTGACGTGCCTGAGGCGCAGCGCAGTGCGCGCTTTCAGTGTCTCATGGTGTACATGACCCATGAACAGGATCCCACGCCGTTGATTTTCCAGGGTACCTGGGAAGGCCGTATTCTGCAGGCCCCGCGTGGCGAGAATGGCTTTGGCTATGACCCGGTGTTTTACGTACCCTCAAAGGATTGCGCTTCGGCGGAACTGGCACCGGACGTGAAGAATGCCCTCAGTCACCGTGGCCAGGCCCTGAAGGCGCTGGTGGCTGCCCTGCAGCGCTGCACATGATTTTGGGCAAACGGGTGGGCGTAGCGCACGCCCTGCCAGCGTAGCCGAGCCCGGTATGTTTCAGTTTTTGAGTACACCCCCCCTGGCCCTCTACGTGCACATTCCCTGGTGTGTGCGCAAATGTCCCTATTGTGATTTCAATTCCCATGAAGCCAAGGGGGCGAAGCATGAAGTGCCGGAACAAGCCTATGTGGATGCCCTGCTGCGCGACCTGGAGCAGGAATTGCCACGGGTCTGGGGGCGCACCGTGGAAAGCCTGTTCATCGGTGGTGGAACCCCCAGCCTGTTTTCCGCGGAAGCCATTGACCGCTTGCTCAGTGGCATCCGTGCGCGCATTCCCCTCAAACCCGGTCTGGAAGTCACCCTGGAAGCCAATCCGGGTACCCTGGAGCAGGGCCGCTTCGAGGAATTCCGCGCCGCCGGGGTGAACCGGCTATCCATCGGCGTCCAGAGCTTCGACGATGATGCACTGCAAAAGATTGGCCGTATCCATGACCGCCGGGCGGCCATTCGGGCGGCGGAGGCCGCCCATGATGCCGGATTCGACAATTTCAATCTCGATCTCATGTTCGGCTTGCCGGGGCAAGACCGGGCGCAAGCCCTGCAGGATCTGGCCATCGCCCGGGATCTCGCGCCCACCCACCTTTCCTGGTATCAGCTTACCCTGGAACCCAATACCTATTTTGCCCATCACCCTCCGTTATTGCCCGATGACGATGTCCTGTGGGAGATGCAGGAAGCCGGTCAATCCCTGCTGGCTGAGGCTGGCTATACTTCCTATGAGGTATCGGCCTACGCCCAAAGCGGATTCACCTGTCGCCACAATCTGCACTACTGGCGTTTCCACGATTATCTGGGCATTGGGGCCGGTGCCCATGGCAAGGTCACCGATAGTCAGGCGCAAGGCATCGAGCGGCGCTGGAAACAGCGGCACCCGCAGCGCTACCTGGAAACAGCCGGTACCGGGGCGGGAGTGGCGGGTAGCACGCGGCTGAGTCCGGAAGATGCGCGTTTTGAATACATGTTGAATGTATTGCGCCTGCAGGAAGGGGGGAATCTGGAGCATTTCCATGCCACCACCGGGTTGCCGAAAGACTATCTTGTGCCGGGGCTGCAACTGGCACAGGAACGTGAACTGTTGTGGCTGGACCGGGAACAGTTCCAACCCACGGAGCAGGGGCGCCGCTTCCTGAATGACTTGATGGCGCTGTTTCTGCAGGAGGGAGAGGACCATGCTTGAAGCGACTTATATCGAATGTCCCTACTGTGGCGAGCGGTTTGAAACCAGTGTGGACTGCACCGCGGGGGATCAATCCTATGTGGAGGATTGCCAGGTATGCTGCCGGCCCATTGAAGTGAGTGTGGCCATTGATGCCGAGGGTGAGCTTGCCGGTATGCAGGTACGGCGCGACGATGAATGAACCCCGATACATTCCCATAGATTGTGGCTTGCACAGCGAGGTGGAAGTGGCGGTGTTGCGGCAGCAACCCCTGGTACTGCGTTGGCAGGATGCCTCGGGTGCAGCGCACCGGGCCAGGATGTTGCCGGTGGATGTACTGACTCGCAATGGTGCCGAATATCTCCTGGTGGAAGATCATCACGGAAAACGCCGGGAGTTGCGCCTCGACCGCATTCAATTCCCCATTGCTTCCCGTTGATCTGCGGGCAGGGCTGGCGATATCCAATGCGGTGATACCCGGAACGGCTGGCTCGCACTGAGTACGGAATCCGGTACAATCCCGCCCCATGAATGACAGCCACGATTTAGCCCTGGTCCTTCGCTCCCATGTACCCATTGTCATTCTGGAAACCCAGGATGAACGCCGGGTACTGGATGAATTCCGGCAACTGGCCATCACCCTGGGTAAGCCGGTCCTTTCCTGGTCCATTGCCTCCGGCCTGCAACGCATCGATCTGGCACTGGATGCCGGTGAAAGCGATGTCGACCCGCAAGCCTTGCTGGCCAGTATCAAGGGTACCGCCAACCCCGGCATCTATCTGTTGCTGGATTTTCACCCCTATTTGAAGGACCCGCGCACGGTTCGCCTGATCAAGGAAATCGCCCTGGCCCATGAACAGGATGGCCACACCCTGGTACTGGTGAGCCATCAATTGGATGTCCCCAGGGAATTGGCCAATTTCACCGCGCGGGTGACTCTGGCATTGCCGGATCCCCAGACGCTGCAGGATCTGGTGCGCGAAGAAGCCCAGCGTTGGCGCGAAGCCAATGGCAATCAGCGGGTTTCCACAGACAGTAAAACCCTGGAACAACTGATACGGCATCTGGGGGGATTATCCCTGAGCGATGCCCGCCGTATGGTGCGCCACGCCATCTGGGATGATGGCGCCATCACGGTGGAAGATATGCCGCAAGTGATGCAGGCCAAGTACCGTTTGCTGGATCGCAGTGGCGCCCTGAGTTACGAATTCGATACCGCGGAATTTGCCGATGTGGGTGGGCTGCAAGCCCTCAAGCGCTGGCTGGATCAGCGGCGTGATGTATTTCATCAACCCCGGGAAGGCTGGACCCCGCCCAAGGGGATCTTGCTGGTGGGCGTGCAGGGAGGCGGTAAAAGCCTGGCAGCCAAGGCGGTGGCAGGGCGCTGGGGCCTGCCCTTGCTGCGCCTGGATTTCGGTGCCCTGTATAACAAATTCTATGGTGAGACGGAACGCAATTTGCGCGAATCCCTGGCGGCGGCCGATGCCATGGCCCCCTGTGTACTCTGGGTGGATGAAATCGAAAAAGGAGTGGCTACCGGTTCTTCGGACGATGGTACATCCCAGCGTGTTCTGGGTACGCTGCTGACCTGGATGGCGGAGCGCCGCGCACCTGTGTTTCTGGTGGCCACCGCCAATGCCATCGATCGCCTGCCACCGGAATTGATCCGCAAGGGGCGCATGGATGAAATCTTCTTTGTGGACTTGCCGGAGGCCGGGGTGCGCGAAGAAATCTTTGCCATTCATTTGCGCAAGCGATCCCTGTCACCGGAACACTTTGATCTTCCGAGCCTGGCCGCGGCCAGTGATGCCTTTTCCGGCGCGGAAATAGAACAGGCCGTTGTGGCGGCTCTCTACCTGGCCCATGAGCAACAACAGGATTTGCAAACCAACCATGTGCTGGACGAGTTGGCCCGTACCCGGCCCCTGTCACGCATCATGGTCGAAAAAATTTCCGCTTTACGAGCCTGGGCCCAGGAGCGGACCGTGTCGGCCAACTAGGCAGTTTATCGGCAGGAAACCAGGGGTTTTGCCGCTGTCTTCAGGTTGCACCCTAGGAGAATTACCACCACGCCCGGAAACCGCGTCGGGAATTTATACACAGATACGCACAGATCCCTGACTTGTTTTTGACTGTTCAGTGCCGGATTTCCGGCACTCCGTGCTAGGCCATATATCCTATTGATTTTACTTATTTATAAGAAAATGATAATATACTTTTCCTGTGGCGGATTTAAAACGGCGCCAATAAGTTAGCGCAATTTCCTCATTTTCATCCACAGAGTTATCCACAGCCTTTCTGTGCCGGGGAAAAACCCTCTAGACACAGGGACTTACTAGCTAAGCAACGGATTGTGCGAGTAATTTTGCCGTTGCTGTGGTATTTTTTTACACGCAGGGACCAAAACAAGAAAAACGTGGCCAGAGGGCCACCCGCAACTTGGTGGAGAGCAGCATGCCCAAGTCAGAACCCATACAACATACTGAAATCGATTTTGATAATCTGTCCGACCTGGCGGCTTCCGACCCGGAAGCCTTTGAAGCCCAGCGTAGCGCCCTGATCGAGCAAGTGATTCAGCGCGCTCCGCGTCACCGGCAGCAACGCCTGCGTGGCTTGCAGTGGCGCGTGGATATTGTGCGTGAACGATCCCAGACACCCCTGGCCGCCTGTATCCGCATGAGTGAAATGATGTGGGATACCCTGGTGGGTGAGGGCGGTTTGCGTGATTCCCTGGAATACCTGTCCAATCCGGCCGATGCCGGCCTGCTTCGGCCCGCACCGCAGAACGCCAAGGTCTTGCTGTTTCAATCCCAGCGCCAATCCCATCGCAAGGGCTTGTCCTGAAGCCCGGCTTACCGTAATATCCACGTCCTTTCCCCGCGCACCCTGTCGGGGCGGGCCTGAGCCCGGAAAACGAATTGAGGAAGGTCCCATGAAACCGGAAATCCACCCGGCCTACGAAGAAATCAGCGTGAGCTGTAGCTGCGGAAGTGAATTCAAAACGCGCTCCACCGTGGGCCATGATTTGAACATTGAAGTGTGCTCCCAGTGCCACCCTTTCTACACCGGCAAGCAAAAGATGGTGGATACGGGCGGCCGCGTGGACAAGTTCCGCCGCAAGTACGGCATCGGCAAATCTGCCTGATTCAGTGCTACTGCGCAGTACAAGCAAAAGGGCGTCCCTGGTGGGCGCCCTTTTTGCGTTGGTGTCGGCTATTCCGGTGTGGGCCGATTGCCCGGACCCGGAAATCCAGGACCGGGTGCGGGTGCGCAGCGTCTATGATGGCGATACGCTGACCCTTGCCGATCATCGCAAGATTCGCCTCATTGGCTTCAATACCCCGGAACTGGGCCGGGACGGACGCGCCGATGAACCGCTGGCGCTGGAAGCCAGGGATGAGCTGCGCCGTCGGCTGTTCCTGGCAGGGCAGGTGATCCACCTGCAATACGGGGCGGAGCACAAGGACCACTATGGGCGGATCCTGGCCCATGGGTTCACCCCCGATGGTGAAAACCTCGGGCTTGCCCTGCTGCGCAAGGGCCTGGCCATGGCCATTGTGATCCCTCCCGACCTGTGGGGCATGGACTGTTATCAGGAAGCGGAGCAGGAAGCGCGCCGCGCCCGTCGTGGCTTGTGGGCACATTCCGCCTATCAACCACGGGAATCCCGTAGTCTCGGGTTACGCGATACCGGGTTTCTTTTGGTGCAGGGCCGGGTGGAAGGCGTGGAGCGCAGCGGTGGCGATACCCTTCTGCGTCTGGAAGGCCGGGTGTCCCTGCGGGTGCCGCGCCAGAATCTCGGATACTTTCCGCAGGGCCTGGCGCCCTATGCGGGCCAACGCATCGAAGCCCGTGGCTGGTTTCGGCATCGCCAGGCCGGATTGACGGCTACGATTCAGCATCCTGCCATGATCACCCGGCTCACGGTTCCCGCAGACGCCGAAGTCCACAAGCATTAGAATAAGCTTTTTGATACGGAATTTTTTTACAGAGGGAAAGGAGCCTTATGAAGCATTGTGACTGTCACCGGTTGATTCTGTTGCTGGCCGTGGCTTGCCTGTGGCTGCAGGGCTGTGCCGTGAACCCGGTTACCGGCAAGCAGGACTTCGTGCTCATGAGCGAGAGCGATGAAATTGCCCTGGGGCGCAAAATGCACCCGCAAATGCTCAAGGAATCCCCCGCCCTGGAAGATGCCGCGCTGCAAGCCTATGTGCAGCAGGTGGGGGAGCGCCTGGCGCAGGTATCCCATCGCAGTAACCTGATCTTTCGCTTCACCGTGCTGGACAGTCCCCAGGTGAATGCCTTCGCCACGCCCGGTGGCTATATCTACATTACCCGCGGTTTGCTGGCCTACCTGAATACGGAAGCGGAACTGGCGGCCGTGCTGGGCCATGAAATCGGCCATGTCACCGCGCGCCACTCCGTACGGCAACAGAGTACCGCTACCACCACGGGCCTGGTGGCCGCCGTCATCGGTGCTGCCAGTGGCGTTCAGGGCGTGGGGGATCTGGCCAATATCGCCGGCACGGCACTGGTGCGCGGTTATGGTCGTGAACATGAACTGGAGTCGGATCGCCTGGGCGCTGAATACCTGGCCAAGTCGGGGTATGACCCCATGGCCATGCTGGCGGTGATCGAAGTGCTCAAGGATCAGGAAGTATTTGAACAGCAACTGGCACGGGAAGAAGGGCGTGAGCCACGCAGCTATCATGGGCTATTCTCCAGTCATCCCGCCAACGATCAGCGTTTGCAGGACACCGTGCTGGCGGCACGCCAGTTTGAAAGCGGCAATCGCTATCAGGGTTCCCGTGAAGATTTTCTCCGTTATCTGGATGGCATGACCTTTGGCGATGCGGAAAAAGACGGCATCCTGCGCGGCAATCACTTTTATCACAAGCCACTGAACTTTGCCCTGCAGTTTCCCGCCGGCTGGCAAGTGGAGAATCAACCCACGGCACTGGTGGCCCAGGCGCCCGGTGGCCAGGGTTTGATCAAGGTGGAAGTGCAGGACCAGAATCGCCGCATCAGTCCCCGGGAATTCATGGTGCAACGCCTGGAAATCAAGGAAATGCGTAATGAACAAGCGCTCACCGTAGGTTCGCTGGCGGGGCATACGGCACAGGTGCCGCTCAATACGGATAAAGGCAAACGCTGGGGTCAGCTGGCTGTACTCTACTATGGTGACAAGGCCTATCTGTTCTATGGTTACCAGGAAGGTACCCAGGGAGGCAGTCAGGCTGTGCTGGATACGGCACGCAGCTTCCACCCCTTACGCAGTGACGAACGCAAGCTGGCGGAAGCGCAGAAAATCACCATCATCAAGGCCAGTGCCCGTACCCGCTATGCCGATCTTGCCGCACGCTCACCCATACAGCATCACGCGGAAGAACAGTTGCGGCTACTCAATGACCAGTATCCTCAGGGCGAACCGCACGCCGGACAATTGGTAAAGATTGTAGAGTGATGCTGACGGCCGGGTGTCATCCCGTATCCCTCAAGGGGAATCCCATAAGGATTTATTCACATGTTTGAAGATTTGAAGAAGGCGGCGCTGGAATACCACGCCTTACCCAGGCCCGGCAAAATCAGTGTGCAGGTGACCAAGCCCACGGAAACGCAACAGGATCTGGCCCTGGCGTATACGCCGGGGGTGGCGGAGCCGGTGCGGGAAATTGCCCGCGACCCCCAGGCGGCATACCAATATACCGCCAAGGGCAATCTGGTGGCGGTGATCACCGATGGCTCGGCGGTACTCGGCCTGGGGAATGTGGGTGCCCTGGCGGGCAAGCCGGTGATGGAAGGCAAGGGCGTGTTGTTCAAGCGCTTTGCCGATATCGATGTATTCGATATTGAAGTGGACAGTAACTCCCCGCAGGAATTCATCGATACGGTGGCGCGCATCGCCGGCGGTTTCGGCGGTATCAACCTGGAAGATATTGCCGCTCCACAGTGCTTCGAAATTGAAAAGACATTGGCTGAAAAGCTTGATATCCCCGTGTTTCATGA
>CBDUNQ010000036.1:0-10562 GCA_965368625.1 uncultured Gammaproteobacteria bacterium | reverse complement strand
CCGTGGATTCCCCGATTAGGGTGCCGTAATTGCGGCGCACGTAATTGATGATGGCTTCATCAAAACGGTCGCCACCGATGCGTACCGAAGAGGCGTAGACAATGCCATTCAGGGAAATGACGGCCACTTCGGAGGTGCCGCCACCCACATCCAAGACCATGGAGCCACGCGCTTCATCCACGGGCATGCCGGCGCCAATGGCGGCGGCCATGGGTTCTTCGATCAGATAGACTTCGCGCGCCCCGGCGCCGGCGGCGGATTCCTTGATGGCGCGGCGTTCCACCTGGGTGGAACCACAGGGCACGCACACCAGCACTCGCGGGCTGGGGCGGAAGAAGCGGGCTTCATGCACCTTGTGAATAAAGTGCTGAAGCATTTTTTCGGTGACGGTGAAGTCGGCAATCACCCCTTCTTTCAGGGGGCGAATGGCGGTGATATTGCCCGGGGTGCGGCCCAGCATGGCTTTGGCCTCGGCCCCCACGGCGGCAATGCTCTTGGGGCCGCCGGGGCCGCGATCCTGGCGGATGGCCACCACGGAGGGTTCATCCAGAACGATGCCCTGTCCCCGTACATAAATAAGCGTGTTAGCGGTACCAAGATCGATGGACAGATCATTGGAGAAAATTCCCATTAGGCGTTTGAACATGTGAAACCGACTTCCGTGGGTAATGCGTAAGGGGGGTAATCTAGCAACGGGGGGGATTTTGGGCAAGGTGCCAAGTGTGCTACCGTTGCCGATTGAGCGAAACACACATGGGGTTACCCCGGTCCGGGGTAAACGAGGAGAGAGTAAAAAATGGCACTGGATCCTGCGCAGGTGGCAAAAATCGCCCATTTGGCCCGGCTGGGCATCGATGAGGCCGACATTCCCGGCTATGCGCACAATCTGTCCAATATTCTCACCCTGGTCGACCAGTTGAATCGTGTGGATTGCCAGGGCGTGGTGCCCCTGGCCCACCCGTTGGATACCACGCAGCGCCTGCGCCCGGATGCGGTTACGGAAGTGGACCAGCGTGAGGAATTTCAGTCAGTTGCACCCAGTGTGGAAAAGGGCCTCTATCTGGTGCCCAAGGTGATTGAATAAGCCCCTGGGTGGTCGCTGGCAGAAACCGGTTTGTCGGTATTGCCCATACGAATACCCTGTTTGCCAATGCGGCATCCGTATTGGCACCCGTTATGACTTTTGGGAAGTGAATACATGCATCGTAAGACCCTGCGAGAGCTGGCCGAGGGCCTGCGTACCAAGGCATTTTCCAGTGTAGAGCTGACCCAGGCCTTTCTGGAACGCATGCAGCGCCTGGATCCCGGTATCAACAGCTTTATCACCGTAACCGAGGAGGCTGCCCTGGCTGCGGCACGGGCCGCCGATGCGCGCCTGGCGGCGGGGGAGCAGGGGCCCCTGCTGGGCCTGCCCTTTGCCCACAAGGATATTTTCTGCACCCGGGGGGTGAAAACCAGCTGCGGATCGAAAATGCTGGATAGTTTTGCCGCACCCTACGATGCCACGGTTACGGAAAAACTGGCTGCCGCCGGTGCCGTGATGCTGGGTAAAACCAATATGGATGAATTCGCCATGGGTTCTTCCAATGAAACCAGCTTCTATGGCCCGGTACGCAACCCCTGGAATCCGGAAACCGTTCCCGGCGGCTCTTCCGGTGGCTCGGCAGCGGCCGTGGCCGCGCGCCTGGCACCGGCGGCCACGGGTACCGATACCGGTGGCTCCATTCGGCAGCCGGCGGCCCTGTGCGGGCTTACCGGGCTGAAGCCCACCTATGGGCGTGTCTCCCGCTACGGCATGATTGCCTTTGCCTCCAGCCTGGATCAGGCCGGGCCCATGACCCAGAGTGCCGAAGATGCCGCTTTGATGCTCAATGTCATGGCGGGCTTTGATCCGCGGGATTCCACCAGTGTGGAACGACCGGTAGAAGACTATACGGCCGGCCTGGGGCAGTCTCTGAAGGGATTGAAAGTCGGTTTGCCCAAGGAATATTTCGGCGAAGGTCTGGCGCCCGCCATGGCTGCCCGAATGGAGGAGGCCATCGCCGAATACAAAAAGCTGGGTGCGGAGTTTCAGGAGATCAGCTTGCCCAATACCCATTTGGCCGTGCCCGTGTACTACGTGGTGGCGCCGGCGGAATGTTCTTCCAATCTGTCCCGCTTTGACGGTGTTCGCTTTGGTTATCGCTGTGAAAATCCGGTGGACCTTCAGGATCTGTATGTGCGCTCCCGTGGCGAAGGCTTCGGTCCGGAGGTGAAGCGCCGTATCATGATCGGAACCTATGCCCTGTCTTCCGGTTATTACGATGCCTACTACCTCAAGGCGCAGCAAGTGCGTCACCTGATACGCGATGATTTCCTGCAGGCCTTTGGGCAGGTGGATGTGATACTCGGGCCCACGGCGCCGAGCACCGCTTTTCGCCTGGGTGAAAAGGCCGATGATCCCATCACCATGTACCTGTCCGATATTTATACCATCGCCTCCAATCTGGCGGGGCTGCCGGCCATGTCCATCCCCATGGGATTCATTGATGGATTGCCGGCCGGTTTGCAATTGATTGGCAATTACTTTGATGAGGCGCGGCTGTTGAATGTGGCGCATCAATACCAGCAGGTAACCGACTGGCACCGGCAGATCCCGGAGGGATACTGAGTCGGCCCAGTCATCGGTATAACCGCACGTAAGAGATAATCGCAGAGTCAATACATTATGGAATGGGAAACGGTAATCGGTCTGGAAATACACGCGCAGCTGGCCACCAGCAGCAAGATATTTTCCGGTGCTGCCACACGCTATGGAGCGGAGCCCAACACGCAGGCTTGTGCCGTGGATCTGGGGCTGCCGGGGGTGTTGCCGGTACTCAATGCCGAAGTGGTGCGCATGGCCGTGATGTTCGGGCTTGCCACGGGATGCACCATTGCACCGCGCTCGGTGTTTGCCCGCAAGAATTATTTTTACCCCGATCTTCCCAAGGGCTATCAGATCAGCCAGTTTGAATTACCCATTGTGCATGACGGCCATATGGATATTGAGCTCGAAGACGGCAGCAGCAAGCGTATCGGCGTTACCCGTGCTCATCTGGAAGAGGATGCGGGAAAATCCCTGCATGAAGACTTTCATGGCATGACCGGCATAGACCTCAACCGGGCGGGTACGCCATTGCTGGAAATTGTTTCCGAACCGGATATGCGCTCCGCCGCCGAAGCCGTGGCCTATATGAAGAAAATTCATTCCCTGGTACGTTGCCTGGGCATTTGTGATGGCAATATGCAGGAAGGTTCGTTTCGCTGTGATGCCAATGTTTCCATACGGCCCAAGGGGCAAAAGGAATTCGGTACCCGTGCGGAATTGAAAAACATCAATTCATTCCGTTTTGTGGAGCGGGCCATCCATTTTGAAGTGGAGCGACAGATTGAGGTATTGGAAGGCGGTGGCGAAGTGGTGCAGGAAACCCGTCTCTACGATGCCGATAAGAATGAAACCCGCTCCATGCGCAGCAAGGAAGAGGCCAACGATTACCGTTATTTCCCCGACCCCGATCTTTTGCCGGTGGAATTGACTGAGGCCTTTATTGAAGAAGTGCGAGGTAGTTTGCCGGAATTACCCGATGTGAAAAAACAGCGCTTTATGGATGACTACGGGCTTTCTCTCTACGATGCCGCCCTGCTGACCGCCGATATGGATCTGGCGGCATACTATGAAGATACCGTGATCGCTTCCGGTGGTGAGGGCAAACTGGCCGCCAACTGGGTGAGTGGCGAACTGGCAGGGCTCCTCAACAAGGAAGGCAGGGAGATTTCCCAGAGCCCGGTGAGCGCGGCGCAATTGGGGGGTATGCTCAAACGCATCGCCGATAACACGATTTCCGGAAAGATCGCCAAGCAGGTGTTTGAAGCCATGTGCAACGGCGAGGGCAGTGCTGACGAAATCATTGAAAGCAAAGGTCTGGTGCAGATCACCGATACCGGGGCCATTGAAAAGATCATTGATGATATTCTCGCCGCCAATGAAAAGCAGGTGGAACAGTATCGGGGCGGCAACCAGAAGGTCTTTGGCTTCTTCGTTGGGCAGGTAATGAAGGCCACCCAGGGCAAGGCCAACCCCAAACAGGTGAATGAATTGCTCAAAGGGAAGCTGGATGGCTGAGCAGGCCGTGGCGGCTGCGGGGTGCTAATCTCCCAATAATGCAGTGCATTTTAGCGCTCCCGGAATGGTATCCTGCGGTTCGGGGTTGCTGCTATCCCATAAAGTCCCTTCTCCCCTTCAAGGGGAGAAGGTTAGGATGAGGGGTGAGTGGCGCAGCCACTGTACGTGGTTATTTCATCAATCCTCATCCTGGCCCTATCCCAAACATGGGAGAGGGGATGTCATTGCCAGTTGATATTTACCCGTGCTGTCCCAAGCAATGACACAAACCACAAACAGTGGCTTTGCCAATGCAGAGATGACTGCCAGCAAAGATTGTTGGACAGCAGCGGCTCGGTATACGATATGCAAAAGTACACTCACCCGAAACAATGAGTTCATACACCCGTAGGGTTTGATTATCGATGACAGCCACCATGCATTCCCGCGATAAAGACATGCTGCACCGCTTTCTCTTCGAGCATACCAATGTGCGTGGTGAGCTGGTGCATCTGGATGCCAGCTGGCAGGCAGCTCTGGAGCGCAAGGAGTATCCGGCGCCGGTGCTGGAATTGCTGGGGCAGGCCTTTGCGGCGGCCACCTTGCTTTCCGCTACTATTAAATTCGATGGTTCATTGACCCTGCAATTGCAGGGCAATGGAGCGGTGAGCCTGCTACTGGTGCAGGCAACCGCACAACGCACCGTGCGGGGTCTGGCCCATTGGTCCGGTCAGGTGACTCATGGCAGTCTGCAGGAGTTGATGGGTGAAGGGCGTATGGCCATCACCATCGATCCGGGTGAGGGCGGCGAACGGTATCAGGGAATTGTGGCTCTGGAGCAGGATAGCCTGGCCCAGTGTCTGGAGCAGTATTTTCAGCAGTCGGAACAATTGGCTACACGCCTGTGGCTGGCGGCGGACAGCCAGAGTGCCGGTGGCATGCTGTTACAGGAATTGCCCAGGGAAACCGATGACCAGGATGCCTGGGCGCGGGATGTGTATCTGGGTGAAACCATACGCCATGATGAATTGCTGCAGTTGCCCGCCCGGGAAATTCTGCATCGCCTTTACCATGAAGAAGATGTACGTCTGTTTGAGCCGGAGCCCATCAGTTTTCGCTGCAGTTGTTCACGGGAACGCATTGAAAACATGTTGCGAGGCCTGGGGCATGATGAGGCGAAAAGTATATTGCGTGAACAGGGGAGTATTCGTGTGGATTGCGAATTCTGCAATCAACGCTATCGCTTCGATAGTGTGGATGTGGAAGCTTTGTTTGCCGCCGATGCGGCGCAACCCGGCGTGCCAACCACGCGTCACTGATCCGGGGTTTTTCACAGGGAGTGCTCGCTGCTGCACAGAGGCAGGTTTCTCAGTGATGGTTTACGGGAAACGGATTCAGCCACACACCGGACACGCGGGGTCTCTGGGAATTTTCAGGGAGCGCCACTCCATCTGCATGCCATCAAATACCAGTAGACGTCCCGTGAGTGGTTCACCCACTCCGGCCAGTAACTTAATGGCTTCCATGGCTTGCAGGCTGCCGATGATCCCCACCGTAGGCGCCAATACGCCATTTTCGGAACAGGTTTCTTCCGTATCCCCTTCTTCCCGGTAGAGGCAACGATAACAGGGGCTGGTTTGCTGGCGCGGATCAAACACCGTTACCTGCCCCTCCATGCGGATGGCGGCACCGGACACCAGAGGTGTACGGCTCTGTACACAGGCCTGGTTGATGGCAAAACGGGTGGTGAAGTTGTCGGTGCAATCAAGTACCAGGTGCACAGCTTCGATCAATTCTTGCAGGCGTTGTGCATCCAGTCGTTCCTCGAGTGCGCGTACCTTCACCTCGGGGTTGATGGCTTGCATGGCTAGCCTGGCGGAATCCACCTTGGGGCGGCCGATATCCTGTTGCTGGTGCAGGATTTGGCGCTGCAGATTGGAAAGGTCCACATTGTCATCATCGGCAATGGTGATTTGCCCCACGCCGGCTGCGGCAAGATAAAGCGCTGCGGGGGAACCCAGGCCGCCAGCGCCGATAATCAATACATGGGAATCCAATAAGCGTTGCTGCCCGTCAATGCCCATTTGCGGCAACAGAATCTGGCGGCTGTAACGGAGTAATTGCTCATCATTCATGGGGTGCAGTATAGCGTGAAAAATGCGTGCAATGGTGATCGGCAGAGCTTGCACCCAGCGATCTGGGTGCTGGATAGGGGGCTATCGTCGACTGGGATGAGTTGCCTGGGTCAGCCTGGAAAGCAATGCCAGGCGGAGGTGCCTGCCATAGCGTATTGCGCCCGGTTTCTCTGATCATCATTGTCGTATTCTATGCAATCGTTGGAAGGACTTCCTGCCAGACGAGGTGTGACTACCGAGGTTTCCGATCCACTGAAATTGCTGGAAGCGAAGTATAGTCACTGATTGTGGTGGCGTTCCCGTAACGTGAAGTCCCATTGATTTGGGTCAACGGTACGCGCTGTTTTATTCCGGAAATAAAAATTAAAGAGCAAAGAATAATGTTTATCGACCCGGCTTCATGAATGAGAAATCATGCTCGCCACTGTGGTATCGAGGCACAAGCGCACATTCACTTGAGCTGTGTTAATGAAATCATGCTGGATGTATAGCAATCTGCTGATGCTTTTTGCAGGAGTATTACCGCTGTGCGGAAAGTTATTGTGTTTTTATGTGAATGATTTGGAGGATGTTTATTCTGTAATTTCGATCGAAACGAGGAGTACAAACATGAAAAGGAAATCTGTTTTAATCTCAACGCTATCGATGCTTGCAATTGCCGCTTCGGCCGTTCAGGCGGAGTTGCCACCTTATGCGCAACTCGGTAAATCCATTTTCTTTGATGATAATCTATCCCTGAACCGAAATCAGTCTTGCGCTTCCTGTCATGGACCGGAAGCCGGCTGGACCGGGCCGCTAACGGATATCAATGCAATGGGCTCGGTCTATGAAGGCTCCATACCCCATCGCTTTGGAAATCGAAAACCACCCAGTTCCGCCTATGCTACTCGAAGTCCCGTTTTCTATGTGGATATGAAGGATGATTTGCCTATAGGTGGAAATTTCTGGGATGGGCGTGCAACCGGTGAAAAGCTGGGAAATCCCGCTGCCGATCAGGCGCAAGGGCCATTCCTGAATCCGCTGGAGCAAGCCCTGCCTGATTCCGCCTGTGTGGTGTATCGAGTATGCACCAGCCCGTATCCGGTGACCTTTGAAGAAGTCTGGCCCGGGGCGTGCAGCATTGCCTGGCCTGCGGATACGGACATGGTTTGTGCAACGGAGGGCGGTGTGGTGTCTCTGTCTGCCGAGGATCGTGCCAGGTCTAACACGGCTTACGATAATGTAGCCATGGTGGTGGCTGCCTATGAAGCTTCCAACGAAGTGAATGCCTACACCTCCAAGTTCGACTATGGTCTGGCCGGAGAGGTCAAGTTCACAAAGCAGGAATTGCAGGGCTTGCGGCTGTTTCGTGGAAAAGGGAAATGTTCAAACTGCCATATTCATCGTGCGCACAGAAAGGACTTACCCGCTGTGTTTACCGATTTCACCTTTGACAACCTCGGTTTGCCGAGAAATCCGGATAACCCGTTCTATGACATGCTGGCATTCAACCCTGAGGGCCGGGGCTGGGTGGATCCTGGGCTGGGTGCGTTTCTTGCCACGCGGGATGAATACCAGCATCTCGCTGCAGAAAACATGGGTAAGCACAAAGTGCCCACGCTGCGTAACGTGGACAAGAGGCCCTATCCGGGTTTTGTGAAGGCCTTTGGGCATAACGGATACTTCAAGAGCCTCAAGGGTATTGTGCATTTCTATAATACCCGCGATGTGAAACCTGTGTGCCCCGATCCTTTCACCCGGGAAGCGGATGCCCTTGCCCTGGGCTGCTGGCCTGAGCCGGAAATTGCTGCCAACGTCAATCGCAGTGAGTTGGGAGATCTCAAACTGACCGATGCAGAGGAAGATGCCATTGTGGCCTTTCTGAGGACACTCAGTGATGGCTATTCATTGAAGTGAGGGTATGATTCCGGCTTTATTGATTGGGTGGTTTTGCAAGTAAAAGCCGGGTAATTCGAAAATAGTCATGGCCGTTCAGTTCAGGGAGACTGTCTGAATGGCCTGGCTTTTCTTTGGTGTGTGTTTCTGAGTCCTGCTCGGGATGGGGTGGTCAGCGGTTATGGTCAGCCGATTCCCGGTTGAAGGTCTCCAATCGAATAACCTTGTACATCTTCCTGTTCATTGGGATCATTTCTCGCCACGATGGCAATGGCGGGTTCCTGTTCACTCAAATTGCGTGCGAGATGGGGCAGGCCGGGGGGGATGAATACGAAATCCCCAGCTTGATTGATGGTCACATTTTCCAGGCTTTTTCCATACCGCGTTTCTACTTTTCCCTGTAACACGTAGATTGCCGTTTCGAACCGAATGTGAACATGCGCCTCTGACCGGGCGCCGGGAGGAATGACCACGCGGCTCATGGATAATCCTTTGGTGCCCGCCGTTTTCCCCGAGATTCCGTTGAAATACGCCAGCTTCTGTTGTGTTTGGCTCGCGCTTTCCGGGCGTATGGTGATGATGTCCTGGTCGAAGTCCATGGGGTGCCCTGCCTCCTGGTGTCTGGTGCGGGTATAAGCGGCAAGAAATCCGGATTCCTGCTTGTGCCGCATGATAGCACTTGCCACCATTGCGAACGCAGTCATTCCTGGTCTTTCCGTCTGGAATGAAGCAGTGATTCGGGAATCTTTCAGGCTCCCTTCCATGGTTAATGGATCCCGGCCTGCGCCGGGAGTACCAGGTGTGTACCCGCTTACAACGGGATAGCAGTAGTCGCATTACAGGGTTTTCCTGCGTTTACCGCACACCTCAGGTCATCTTCGGTATTTTTTATTCAGCCGGCAGAGCAGTATCCGTGTGGATTTCCACAGGGGCCGCAAAAATATCCCGATAGCTGCTATAGATAATGCAAAAGGTCATGGGCATCAGTATGAGAAAGCCCAATCCCATGGGGATGGCGGCAATGAAGGAGAGAATCAGAAAGGCAATGCCCAGGATCAGCAGGGGCAGCCAGTTTTTCAGGCTGGCCAGCACGCTCAGTTTCAGGGCGGCCACGGGTGCGGTGGCGGTGAACATCACCAGTGGTACAGCGTATATCATGGCCATGGTAATGGTGAGCAGGATCAACAGCGCAAACAGGAAGCCCAGCAAGCCGCCAATGGAAAGGGACAGGCTAGCCGCTCCTGCGCCGCTCTGTTCCATGGATAAACCCATCATGCTCATCATGGAAGCGCCGCCGATAAGCAGAAAGACGAAGGTGGCAGCCACATTGATCAAACCCAGGGTGATCAGTGGGCCGGTGCGGCTCTTGTCCTGAAAACCACGAAACAGGTGGCCGATTTCCAGGGTTTCGCCCTGATCCAGTTGTTGTGCGCCATAGAGCATGCCGGCGGACAGGGCCGGTGCCCCCACGGACCAGAGCAGGCTGCCGATCAGTGGAATAAATTGCAGCACGATGGCAATGGCGGCAAAGATCAATAACAGCACGACCCAGATTCCCGGACTTTTTATAAACAGGCTCCAGCCGGATGTCACCCATTCCCAACCCTTGCCGGCATCCACGCGATGAATTTCCATACCCTGTCTCCTTTGCATTGCGGTGTTTACGAGGATGTCGGTATCCTCACTGGTTGTTTCGGATTACGGGTAGCCATACTGAGCGAAGCCTGTGCTTCATGGTGGAAGTGATCCCCCTTTCATGGCTCCACAGTGGTGGCCGCTTCGGCAACCCTGATGCCTCTGAATCCTGTTTTTCTGCACACCATTATAAACATGTGTACCCCGTGTACTCACGAAGCCGGTCACTTCCTCGGATGTGGATATTTCAATCCCGATGAGTAGTGCCGCTTTTCTGGCCCCTTGGTTTTACATCCTTTGTCGGCATCCATCGCTGCAGGGAAACTGACAGGCCCTAGTATAGCGCTTGCAATGGCAATGGGTCACGGAGGGAGGGAAAACAGGCTCAGCCGGATTGAGAACGGACGGTGCCTGGATAATCGGGTATTGATCTTTGTCAATGCGCCATGGTAGTACGGCAGTAACCATGCGCATTGGCCCATGAATGAGGCGACCCCGTACCCCATGTCCGTTGATATTGCTGCCCGTGAAAAGGTGTTGCCGGGTGATTTTGCCATCTGGATATTCATCCTGGCGGAATTGCTGGTGTTTGGTGTGTTTTTTCTCACGTATGCCGTAGTCCGCAGCCAACATGTGGCGCTCTTCAATGCATACCAACTGACCCTGAACAAGGGCTATGGTGTGGTGAATACCCTGGCATTGATCACCAGCAGTTATTTCGTGGTAATGGCCATATCCGCCATTCGCCGTGACCGGCGAGAGGCTTGTATTGCCTGGTTGGTAGCGGCCATGGT
>CBDUNQ010000035.1:0-10644 GCA_965368625.1 uncultured Gammaproteobacteria bacterium | reverse complement strand
ATAATCCTTATCTTCATCCGCAATGAGCGATTGATTTTTCCAGACGGGCACACCATCGGCACGCCAGTAGCACTGCAGACCCCAGCGCGGCAGGGGTTCTCCCGGATACCATTTCCCCTGGGCATAATGCAGGAAGGCCCCTTTGGCAAAGCGTGCCTGCAAGCGCTTGAGCAATTGTCCAGACAGTTCACGCTTCTT
The DNA here is from genome assembly GCA_965368625.1 of uncultured Gammaproteobacteria bacterium. GTDB lineage: Bacteria > Pseudomonadota > Gammaproteobacteria > DSM-19610 > DSM-19610 > JAIVHA01. Next base: position 10,446 of record CBDUNQ010000035.1, on the reverse strand, counting down.
TTTGCCCAGGGCCTGAATGTTCCACTCGGCGCCATCCATATCATCCACGGAAACAAAGGTGGGCTCCCCTCCCATGGTGAGCCGTACATCGTGTTCCTTCAGGGTGTTATCCACGTCATGGCCCAGCGCCATAATGTCTTGCCATTGCTTTTCCCCATAAGGCTTGGTAACCCGTGGATCTTCATGCACCCGCTGGATTTCATTATGAAAGCGGAAGGTGACCTCGGCTTCATCACTGGCACCGGTAATGGGTGCGGCACTGACGGGGTCGGGCGTACAGGCCAGGGGGATGTGGCCTTCGCCGGCAAACAGCCCCGATGTGGGGTCCAGGCCAACCCAGCCGGCACCCGGTACAAACACCTCGGCCCAGGCATGCAGATCGGTGAAATCCTTATCCGTTCCCGAAGGACCATCCAGGGATTTCACATCGGGCTTCAGCTGTACCAGGTAACCGGAGACGAAACGCGCCGCCAGACCCAGATGGCGCAATATCTGCACCAGTAACCAGGCCGTGTCACGGCACGAGCCCAGAGCCTTTTCCAGCGTAAGCTCGCAAGGCTGGATACCCGGCTCCATGCGGATGGTATAATCGATCTCACTCTGTAGTTGCTGGTTCAGGTCCACCAGAAAATACACAATATGCTTCTCACTGCGATCAACTTTTTTAAGCCATTGCTGTAAGCGTTGTCCCTTTTCCTTGATTTCCCGGTAGGGAAGCAATTCCCGCTTCAACTGATCATCATATTCAAAGGGGTAATGCTCGGCATATTTTTCCACGAAAAAGTCAAAGGGATTGATGACCGTCATTTCGGCAACCAGATCCACTTCCACGGACAGGCAGCGGGTTTTTTCCGGAAACACCAGGCGCGCAAGGTAGTTCCCAAATGGATCCTGTTGCCAGTTGATAAAATGTTTTCCCGGCTCAATGCGTATCGAATAGGAATGGATCGGCGTGCGCACATGGGGAGCCGGCCGTAACCGTATGATATGCGGTGAAAGGTTCACCAGACGATCATAGTGATACTCGGTTTTATGATTCAGTGCTACACGAATGGCCATGTTTATACCAGGTAAGGGAATGACGGCTCCTAGAGTACGCGTTTCCTGTGAAACGTAAATAGGCAAGAAGCAGGAAATTTCGATTGCCGGGTAAGAAGGTGGGAATTGGCACTGGATTTACCCGAAGAACCACCGGAGCCATGCTCTGGGAGCGTGTTGTTATCCGGGTTCCTGCAGGGAGGTGCACCAACTTTGATCACCGCAGGGAAATGGCGCTTCCTTGGGATTTCCGGCTGGCTCAGGCGTGGCCCACCAGCCTGTTTGCAGCCCGTTGGTCTATGGGCTCGGGGCGCTCAATGAAGTACCCCTGGGCATAATCCACCCCCACGTGCCGAAGTGAATCCAGGGTCTCTTGATTTTCTACAAATTCGGCGATGGTTTTGATGCCCATGGTATGCCCGATTTCATTGATGGCGCGCACCATGGCGCAATCGATGGGATCTTCCACCATATCCTTGACAAAGCTGCCATCGATCTTGAGGAAATCCACCGGCAGACTCTTGAGGTAGGCAAAGGACGAAAGGCCACTACCAAAATCATCGAGGGCGAAACAGAAACCCAGGGTCTTCAGCTCACGCATGAATTCCACCGCCCGCACCAGATTGGCGATCGCGGCCGTTTCGGTCACTTCGAAGCAGATATGGGCGGAATCGACCTCATAATTCTTCATGGCATTGCGAATGATTGTAAGCAAACCATCATTACCAAAGGATTTACCCGATAAATTGATGGCGTAATGCGCATTGGGATCCGTCTTACCGGTAGAAATACTGCGCAGGGTTTCCTTAACCACCCACTGATCGATTTCCTGCATCAGATTATAACGCTCCGCGGCTGGAATGAAGCTTTGCGGTGGAATGGTTTTTCCCATTTCATCCAGCATGCGCACCATCACTTCATAATGCACCTGTTGATCGCTATTGAGATTTTCAATGCGTTGGGTATAGAGGCAGAAGCGGTTATCCTTGAGGGCTTGACGAATATGAGTAACCCATTGCATCTCTCCATGACGCATGGCCAGTTGCTCATCATTGGGCTGGTAGACATGAACACGATTTCTGCCCATATCCTTGGCGGCATAACATGCCAGATCCGCTGCGCTGAGCACGCTACTCAACGAGTCTACATCACGATTGATCATCACCATACCGATACTGACACCGATATCAAAACTCTTGCCCAACCAGGTGAAGCGGAAAGCATTGACAGTGGCAATAAGTTTTTCGGCGATTTCCATGGCTTGTGGTTGAGAACAACCCACCAGTAACAGGCCGAATTCATCACCACCCAGACGTGCCAGAGTATCCGACTGGCGTACATCCTCCTTCAACAGGAAGGTAAGCTGCCGCAGCAATTCATCACCGGCGCTATGGCCACAGGTGTCGTTCACCACCTTGAACTGATCAAGGTCCAGATACAGCAATGCATGCTCGATACTGCCATTACGCGAAGCCACAATCACTTCATTGAGCTGGCGCTCGAATTCCTTGCGGTTGAACAGGGATGTCAGTGGATCATGGGTGGCTTGCCAACTGATCTGTCGCGCCATTTCCCGGGCATTACTGACATCCCGGAATACCATCACCACACCGATATTCTTCTGTTGACTGCGAATGGGTGCTGCCAGGGCTTCCACGGCAATGGCACGGCTGTCACTGCGAATCAACAGGGAGTGCTGATCCAGCTCGGCGGTATGGCCTTTTTCCAGGCACACCCATACCGGATTGCGAATCGCACGGTAACTGGTTTCACTCACCAGGGTAACCACCTGCTCAATGGATTGCCCCATGGCATCTTCTGCAAGCCAACCGGTGATGGCCTGTGCGGCAGGATTCAGATATTCAACGATCCCGCTGGCATTGGTGGTGATCACCCCGTCGGCAATGGAATACAGGGTCACCTGGGCACGTTCTTTTTCCGCCCGCAACGCGGCCTCCGCCCTCTGTCGCTGCAGCTCCGCGGTGGCACGTGCGGCGAAGATGGGTAAAACAGAACGCCCGGTTTCCGCCATCCATTCACTCATGGGCTTGTTATCCACCACGGCGAGAATGCCGATGGCCCGGTGCCGTTCATCATACATGGGCACCCCCATATAGGCTTCGGCATTGAGATCTCCCAGTAATTCATCGGCAGGAAATGCTTCCCGCACACCATGATGAATCACGGTGAATCCCCGGTGGATCACTTCACCACAAGGGGTAATATTCATTTCATATTCAGGTGCACTGGCAACGCGATCATATTGCCAGACGGCCAGCGGACGCATGCGGTTTGCATTTCCCGGTACCACCATACCCACCATGGCAAAGGGTACGCCCAGACTGTCTGCCAAGTGTCGCGCCAGTTCCTGAAAAAAATCACCACCGATGGCCGGTGCGGTTCCCACGGTCAGGCTATGCATGGCATATTCAATGCGCTTGCGTTCGGTAATCTTGGTCTGCGTACCTACAGCCCGCTGCGGCGCTCCATCCTGGCTCCATTTCACCACCTTGCCACGGCCCAGCACCCACTCCCAGCTACCATCCTTGCAGCGCATGCGAAATTCACACTTGAATTGATCCGTATCCCCTCGCAGATGGGCTTCCAGTATCTCGAGCACGCCCGCCTTGTCCGCGGGATGCAGCAATTCCTCCCAGCTTGTAATATGCGGTGAAAGATCCTCAAGACGGTATCCCAGCATACTGAGCCAACGGTGACTGAAATACATTTCACCGTTATCGATATTCCAATCCCAGATACCGTCATTGGCCCCCATCAGAGCCGCATCCAGCCGTTCTTCACGCAGCGCAAATTTTTTCCGCTCGCTGATTTCCTGCTCCAGCTTTCGGTCACGGGCCAGCAACTGATTGAGGGAAGTGGAAAGATTTCGCTTCAGCATCAGCAGATGCGCCACAAACAAACCGGAACAGGCGCCAACGATGGCCGGCACCACCATGGTCTTCAGGGTGATATCGGAATAGGAGAATTCGAGAAAATACAGGTGATGCAACAGGGAAAAGAATTCCACCACGACCACAGCAGCGGTCATGTATAGGAAGTAGACAAGCCTATCCTGTGCCATACGGTGTAGCATCATCTGGGAAACCCCCTTCCCTTGCCCGCATGGCCACCATACCCATCCTTGTTCCGGGCATGCTGGTCATTAGTACCGGGCTAGCGGCAAACGCAGGCAATACTTGAGTGGAATTATATCTTATTGAAATAGCTGTATTTAATTTCAGAACGCCCGAGAAACCCATATTCACGATCGGGTGAAAAAGCGTACAATGCCCGTCGGATCACCACCTGCACGCCACACAACATGACTGATCACATCCAGGATATCGATACACACCCTGAAGAGGCACCGAGCAAATCACAGGTCAAGCGGGATCTGAAAGCCCTGCAAGACCTGGGGGAAGCGCTGGTGCCATTGCCGGAATCCCAGCTGCGCAGTATTCCCCTGCCGGAAAAATTGTTGGATGCAGTACTGCAGGCAAAGACCATACGCGCCCATGGTGGTTTAAAGCGCCAACTCCAGTATATCGGCAAACTGATGCGGGAAGTGGATGCAGAACCCATTCGTGCATTTCTGGAACAACAGGCACAGCAAGCCCGGACGCAAAACCAGCAATTTCACCGTCTGGAGTCCCTGCGCGATGAATTGCTCACCGAGGGCGACCCTGCTGTACAGACCTACTGTGAAAAGCACCCCGAAGCTGACCGGCAGCGTTTGCGCCAGTGGATTCGTCAGGCACAAAAAGAAGCCCAGCAACAGAAACCGCCCAAGGCGGCACGGCAATTGTTTCAATATCTTCGTGAATTGGGTGAGGCATGAGCGCATCCTGAAGTGATGCATTAAAATAACGTCCGTCATTTAGACAAGGAGGCAAGTGCCGGATTCAGGAGATAGCTTCACTTCGCCATCGGAGCGCCGGAAGTACTTGATGAAACCCGAAGGGGGCCTAAAGTATTCGCAATGACGATACGCCTTGACCCGCAGAGTGAGGGATTCATGATACAAACCACCGTCATCCCGATGCAGGCCGGGATCTCTTACACCTCTTGACAACGTCATGAGTTACCGGCCTTCGCCGGTATGACGAACCTTTTTCTAACCGCCGTCATTGCGAACGAAGTGAAGCAATCTTCACAACGCCGGCACCGGCAATCTGGTTTCCGTGTGAGGGCTGACTATAAAGCACCGTCACCCCGGCGCAGGCCGGGATCTCTTACACCTCTTGACAACGTCATGAGTTACCGGCCTTCGCCGGTATGACGAACCTTTTTCTAACCGCCGTCATTGCGAACGAAGTGAAGCAATCTTCACAACGCCGGCACCGGCAATCTGGTTTCCGTGTGAGGGCTGACTATAAAGCACCGTCACCCCGGCGCAGGCCGGGATCTCTTACACCTCTTGACAACGTCATGAGTTACCGGCCTGCGCCGGAATGACGGGGAAACATATACAATAAAATAACGCTTACCGCAGGGTTAGTCGGTCCTAACAATCCAGTGCGCGATGGTCGATGGCTGGAAAGGTACTACGCACATGCTCCAGACGCTTGCGGTCCACGGTGGCAGTGACCACACCGGACCCCGTGGGCAGGCGCTGCAATACGCTTCCCCAGGGATCGACTATCATGGAATTGCCATAGGTTTCCCGCCCATTGACGTGATAACCACCCTGAGCCGAAGCCGCCACATAACACAGGTTTTCGATGGCGCGTGCACGCACCAGCACATCCCAGTGGGCATTACCGGTGATGGCGGTAAAGGCCGAGGGCAAGGCAATGATCTCCATGCCCTGATCAAGCATTTTACGGAACAGCTCGGGAAAGCGCAGATCATAGCAGACACCGAGACCCAGACGGCCAAAGGGCGTTTCCACCACAACCACATCCCTGCCCGGTTCGATGGTCTCTGATTCGGTATAGCGTTCCTTGCTATCGAGTAATTCCACATCAAACAAATGGATCTTGTCATAACGCGCCACCTGCTGTCCCTTGTCGTTGTACAACAGACAGGCCGCACGTACCTTGTTTCCTGCATCGGCGACAATGGGCACGGTACCTCCCACCAGCCAGATTCCATGCCGTTGCGCCTGCTGGGAAAGAAAATCCTGTATCGGACCGGAGCCGGCTACTTCTTTTACCTTGAGCTTATCCTGTTCATTTTTTCCCATGATGGCGAAATTTTCCGGCAACACCACCAAGCGTGCATCGCTCTTCACGGCGCGACTGATCAAGCGTTCGGCTTCCAGTAAATTAGCACCCACATTGGGTCCGGAAGCCATCTGTATACATCCGATCACACTCATGGGAAAACGCGATTCCTATTCGTCAATATCAATCCACATTCTGTATATTTCATTACGAAATATTATTTGTTCTATGGCATACCTGCGCCACCCGTTACTCCGGGTTACACAGAATACCACAGCTCAGCGACAGCTATGCACATTCAGGGTAGCGGCATTCTGCTCGATTACTGGACCTCATTCAACGCGGGAGCGGCCTCTGTTTCCGTGGCTTCCGGCAATGTCAGGCGCTTCAGTTCGGGCGCATCCCAGGAACCGGTAACCTCATATTGATAGCGGGCCAGGCGATTCATGCGTTCGCCAAGCAATTTCTCCGCCACGAACAAGGCCGCTCCCACTACAGGCCCGCCTGCCAGCGCACCGGCCAGCGGTAGATTGGAGGAAACCAGAGGAGTCACGGTGATCAATTGATCATAATCCCGATGTAAAAAACCGGTGCGGCCGGAAATCTCGATTTGCGCTGCCGGACCATGAATACTCAGGCCATCCGAATAGGCATTGCCACCCTCAAAACTCACTTCACCGAACAATTTGTCAAAGCTGAAGCCCTTGCCAAACAGGTCGCTGAAGTCCAGCGATAAGCGTCGATGCAAGGTATGGATGCTGAGAATGTTCAATATGCGTCCGGCTGCCGCATCCACTTTAGGTAGTTGCCCATCGCCAAAATCCACCGTCAATGTACCTTCCACCTTTTCCAGATCGAATTCCAGTGGCGAACCAGGCCAATGGGCCCGTAGCTTGGCATTGGCGTTTTCCGTTTCCAGGGAGCGTTCCCGCCCCAGTGCTTCCAGCAGATTCCCCAGGTTTCCATTTTTCAATTGCACCTGAAAATGCGAAGACTGCCAGCCTTCATTACCCTGTAGCCAGTCACCCTCCACAGCAAATACATAATCGGGGGACTTCAACAGCAAGCGTTCGACCTTCATGCCTCTTGGTCCCGAAAGGGTTTTCAGTTCCAGGCTGCCGAGTACGCGATCATCATATTGCAGATGACGGGTACGAATATTCAATGAGGGCAGTTTGCGCGGATCCATTTTCAGGGTTTGCGGCAAGCCGGGGGGGCCTTCAATGGTTTCCAGCTGAAGGTGGTCCAGATTGACATCGATCTGGCGTATGCCTTCCTCTCCCTGCTCCAGGCGCAACTGACCCAGTGCCGTGGGCCCATCGAAGTCACAGGCCCAAACCTTTCCCGTCTTGGTAATCTTCATACCCACATTGCGTAATACACGATGGTAGATCTCCAGCTCTCCGACGCGCAGATCCAGACCCACCGCCGGAATGACCCTGGCTCCCTCTTTGCCTTTAGGCAAAACCGCCTGCCAGTCTGCCAGGGATACCCGCGCGAGATCGCCACTGATCAACCATTCGGACTTTTCCGGTAACGGCGCCGCTTCCTTGCCAAAATGCAGTATGCCCCGTTCCAGGCGTTGCCCCTGATCTGCCGTGCTCTCCAGTTGCAACAGGGCATGCACATCATCCCCATAGGTGACCCGTAGGGGACCCGCTACACCTGCCACCAGTGAACGGGATAGTGAGAGTGGACGCCGCTGTCCGCTGATCTTGGTAAAGGGAGATGGCAAACCCACGGCAATGCCCTGTAAATCAGAATCCAGCAGCAGATCCACCTGAGGCGCCTGATCCTTTCTGGCTTCATGAATCTGTAATTGCATTTTCCAGTCACTGCTACCCTTGAGGAAAGATGCCACCGGCCATTCCCATTGTTTCACCCTGGCAACCAGGTCAACGGGGCCCTGGAGCTGTACCCGATGCACTGCCCGGCCCTGATTGACCAGGGTATCCAGTGCAATGGCCACGGGCTTGCCCCACAGTTGCCCATGCAATTGTTTGCTACCGATATCCTTATGGCTGAAACGGATCTGCCCCTGCAGATGATCCAGTGTCAGACCCCATTGGGAAACCTCGGCCCGGTTGTCATCCAAATGCAATTTCCCCTGCAGGGAAAACACCGGGTGCTGCCTGCGCATGGGAACATCCATGGCCAGGTCAAGGGTAGCTGCACCAGATGGTTGCAACTGTTCCGCCAGAGCACGGTAACGACCGCCCAGGGGGCTGTGTACCAGGAAGCGCAGCATTTCATCGAGTTCGCCCTGCGCCTTCCCCGTAACCTGCAAGGCCGGTCCCTGCCTGCGCAAGTCCGGTGTCCAGGCGCGAACCTCAGAGAGCTGTGCGCTGCCGATACGCCCGGAGACACCCAGAATTTCCATGGCGGCGCCCTCAAAGCGTAATTGCGCCTGCAAATCTTCGATGGGTTCCCAACCTTTTTTGTAGTGCAATAGGGCGTTTTCCACTTCCGCCTGCACCAGAAAACGCCCCTGCTGATTATCGAACGGGAATTGGGTAAGGGGGCCCTGGAATACTACCGTGCCCTGTCTCAGGGTTCCCGCTTGCAATGCATAATCAAGCCACTCAACCGCCTTGGGATTCATAATACCGGCGGGCAGATACCGGGACGTACTCTCCACTTGCGCATCCTTTATCTGCAGTGCCAGATCCAGAAAGGGTGATGGCCGCACGGCTGCCAGTTCCACCTCATTGCCGGCCGTATTTTCTTCTACCCCTTCCTCTTTTTCCTCTTGCCGGGATAAGGCATGCAGGGGAATATCCAGGCGCAGCTTTCCCTGTAGCTGCAAATCATCATTCTGCAGGGAAAAGGCCTGGCTTTTGACCTGCAACTGTTCAGCGGTACGCTGCCAGTAAAACCGGCCCTGTGCCGTATTCACGCTGAGCGGTGTACGAAAGAGTGGCGCCGCTTCCACCCGCACCTGCTGACTGTCGAGCTGCAGCATGCCGGATTGCAGGTTACCGTGCAGTGATCCGCTGATGCCCTGCAGTGCCGGCAATTTTCCCCACGAGTGGCTTGAAAGTTGATTGAATTGCGCCTGCAGTCCCAGCTCCTGCAGTTGCTCATCCTGAAGCCGTGCCTGTAGATTGACCCCCTGCACAATGCCGCCGGGAGACCACTGCCGCCACTGCTGAAGCCGAGCATTTTGCTGATCGGGCATGGCTTGCAGTAAGCCGGTAAGCATATTCAGGTCCACATAATCGGCCATGGCGGCCCAGCGGGTGGCGTCTGCCTCGGCACGTTGCTGCACACTGAAACGGGTCTCCGGCCAGCTACGCCCACCCTGCCGCGCTGTCAGGCGATCCCCGCTGAGAGTCCATCCTCCCTGTGGGTGACGCTCCCACAATAAGCGACTTTGCAGGTAGTCCAGACTGAATTCACTGGAAACCGTTTCCCGTGCGGTGCGTAACTGCAAGGACTGCAGGTCCAGTTCCGCCGCCACTTCCTGAAAACGAGTGGCGGAAAAGCGGGTCCAGAGGGAAAGATCCAGGGTTCCCGACGCTTCGGGTATCCGTGCTGCCAGCGTGGGCATGATTTCCAGCCAGGGTTGCCAGGCGGAAAGCCTGGCACCACGCATACGTAACAGGGATTTACCCTGCCAGTCATCCATGGCATCGGGGGCACCCCGTACGGAAAGCACCAGTGCCAGATCTTCACCATAGGCGGCTGGCAAGGGGGCACTCAACTGCAGGCGATGGCGATCGCCGCGATTGAGCAGATGCAGATCCACCTGATCCAGTTGCAGGGCAGGCAACTGCCCCATTTCATCCTGCCAGCGAATACGGCCTTCCACCAGGCGGATTTCTCCGGCACTGAAAACCACTGCCAGCAATTCCCGCGGATCCACACTGCGCTCCGGCATACTGAAACCACGCAGGGAGATGCGTCCTTCGCGATCCCGCAGCAAATCCAGCTCCAGGCCCTGTAGACGGGTTTCCCCGGTTTTCAGGGTACCCGTGCGCAACGACCCCGGCAGATCCAGTTGCACCAGGACTTCGTCCACGGCAAAGATCACCTGGCGCCCCTGCTCATCCCAGATCTGCACATGCTGCAGTTTCAGAGAGGGTCCGAAGCCTCGCCAGGCGGCATCCATACGGCCGATGGATACATTACGATGGATCACCGCTTCGATGTGGGCCTCAATGTCACTGCGAAAATCGCCCATCAGGGGCAACAGTAAGCGCGCCGCACTCAGGGCTACAGCCGCCATGATCAGCAGCGAAGC
>CBDUNQ010000034.1:0-10660 GCA_965368625.1 uncultured Gammaproteobacteria bacterium | reverse complement strand
TGACTGCAGATGATGCTGGAGAATCCTTTGTAAATGAGTTTCTGCCTGGGGCGCTATTTCGCAGGAATACTCCTGGGGAAGTAAATCCACGTCACGGTAGGTGAGAGTATCCGGCAAGTCTTTACAGAGATATTCCATAAGCTGAACCAGCATCTCCCCATGGCTGGGTGCCCGATACCCTATGGAAATACTCATGCAGTCATCCATGGCTACGCCATAATGGGAGACGCCCGGCGGAAGATAGATCATGTCGCCCGGTGCCAATACCCACTCCGATTCTGCGCGAAAATCCTTTTGGATACGTAGCTCCGTATCAGGCACCTGATTATCAGCCTCTACCGGCCGGTTATGGATCTGCCAACGCCTGTGCCCTTGTGCCTGCAGGATAAATACATCGTACTGATCCAGATGAGGCCCGACCGAGCCATGTTTTGGCGCATAACTGATCATTACATCATCAAAGCGCCACTCGGGAATAAAACGAAATTGATCGATCAACTCCGCTACCTCGGGAATATGTTTCTCCACATCGTTGACTAGTAATGTCCAATGACTCTCAGGTAAGGTGGCGAATATGGATTCATCCAGTGGCCCATGAATCACCTGCCAAGGATGTGTTCCACCCTTTTCAATAACCAGCTTGGCAACCACACCCTCCTCGCAGGCCAGACCCGCCAGTTCGTCGGGCGTCAGGGGGGGTGGATAGTTCACCAGGGCGTTGCGGATTACCAGTGGTTTGCGTTGCCAGTAACACTGCAGAAATTCCTTCGGTGACAAATCACCCAATGGCGAGTACATGGCAATCCCCGGGCTGAAAATACAACGACAAAACTACACCTCAGCTGCAATCGGGCGTTTTTTGCCCTGCTGATCAATGGCCACATAGGTAAATGTGGCCTCGGTCACCTTGAAGCGTCCGGAATCGCCCTCCAGCGGGCGTAATACCGGATTCACCCAGACCTCAAGGCGCAGAGTAATGGATGTGGTGCCAATGCGGACGACTTCACCATAGCAACAGACCACATCCCCCACCTGCACCGGCTTGATAAATTGTATGGAATCCACCGCTACCGTGACGGTTCTCCCCTGCGCAATTTCCTTGGAACGAATTCCGCCGGCAATATCCATCTGTGACATGATCCAGCCACCGAATATATCCCCATTGGGGTTGGTATCCGCCGGCATGGCCAGGGTACGCAGTAACAACTCCCCCCGGGGAGAGACAGATTGATCAATCATGGTGAAAATCTTCCAAGAACGGACCTCATCAGGACTATAAGCGATGCCATGGGCATTCCCAACTCCCCAATCTAAGGGCGCTGGACTGAAAGTTTGGCTTTTCCCCTTTACGCAAGGACACAAAGACAGGCAAAATACCCGAAATTCATTAACTGGGTACCCAAAAGTGCAAGAACGGGATGTCAGTGTAAAAGTCGTAAATGGCGAAATTTCAGCGGCAACGATCATCCGTCAGGATGAACCCTCAGGGTGGATTATCCAGTTGCTCGGCATGAATGAGGATCCGATACCCCTGGAAAACAAGCGTGGCCGCAGTATTCGCCTGTTCAAGACCAGCGATGCCGCCTTACGCTGGTGCGGCAGAATGGGCTTTTCTGAAGCCACAGTGTGCCTACCCCACAAACAATAACCTTTGTAAACTTTTCTTACATTCACTTTACCCGATCCAGCTGGACCATTACCGTATCCGGGTGAAGCTTCACTGACCTTTGCGTGGTTGCCGTGTATCGCTTGCCCAGATTTATAAATTTGGGCTATAGTGGATTCAAAATTTATAAATACTCGCTACCTACCATAAGGATATTGTCTGTATGCAGGAACGGGAAATTCGTTTGTTGTTTGAAAGGGGGCATTTTACCAGCGCACAGGTCGGGCCCGATCCACACACAGCGGGCTGGAATGTCACTCTCTATGCGCGCGATGAAAAGACCGCGCCAGAAGTATTGTCTGCCAAACGCGGCGGGGCACGTGTATTTCGCACCTCAGATGCAGCACTTACCTGGTGCCAGGAAATCGGCTTTGAAGTAGTGACCTTCAAACTCGAATCCGAAGCGGTCATGCAAGCAGTGGATCAGGAATTCAGCAATTCCAGTATTCTGCTGGTAGAAGACAATGAAGACGATGTGGTGCTGACCCTGCGTGCCTTCAGAAAAAAAAATATTTCCAATCAGGTCGTGGTAAAACGGGATGGCCAGGAAGCCCTGGATTTTCTCTTCAAACAGGATGCGGGTCGACAGAAAAAGAGCGCCCTTCCCTGCCTCGTTATACTCGACTTGCACTTACCCAAGCGCGATGGATTTGAAGTCCTCAAGGAAATTCGCAGTCATCAACGCACGCGACGGCTACCGGTTGTGATACTCACCACTTCCCAGGAACCATCCGATATCGCCATGGGCTATGACCTTGGGTCCAATAGTTATCTTCACAAACCGGTTGACACCAAAACCTTTGATGACATGGTGAACCATATTGGCAATTACTGGTTGCACCTGAATATATGCCCCAATGACAAGCCACCGGCACTGGCGTGATCCACCTGCAGCGTACCGCCTTTCGCTTCACCCGGTGTATGGATAAAAAAGCTGAGGCAGATAGACCACATTGATCTTGCAGACAATTTCTTCATTTCGTGTATACTTTAATATCAGGTTGGGGGGGTGCTTTATATAACGAGTACGACTTACCGGCCAACCGATCGATTGCACGTCCTACAGGTCTCTCAGAAGCGCCAGCCGGTACCTCCTGTTCCCTACCTTAGAAGATCTGCAATTTCAATAACATATTGTTTTTAAAGAGGTGATTTTCATGGCAACAGGTACAGTAAAGTGGTTCAATGAAGCCAAGGGCTTTGGTTTCCTGGCTCCTTCCGATGGTAGCGCAGATGTATTCGTGCACTTTTCAGCCATCCAGGGCAGTGGTTTCAAAACCCTGACGGAAGGTCAGCAAGTCAGTTTTGATGTGGAAAACGGCCCCAAAGGCCTGCAGGCAAGCAACGTTGTACCTGCCTGAGTAATCATTGGCTGTCACCCTCAGGAACCCCGCCCAGGCGGGGTTCTTTGGTTTTCATGGATATGATCTATCACCCGCCACCCGATCAGGGCCTTGATATTCTTTTTGAGGATGAATATCTCCTGGTAGTGAATAAACCTGCCGGCTTGTTGAGTGTTCCGGGTCGAGGTGCGGATAAGCAGGACTGCATGAGTCGCCGGGTTATGGAGCGGTTTCCGCAAGCCCTGGTGGTACACCGTTTGGATATGGAGACATCCGGGCTACTGTTATTCGCCCTGGACAAACCCACCCAGAGCGCTTTGGGTAACCTGTTTGCACAGCGTGCGGTACACAAACGGTATCAAGCCATTGTCAGCGGAGATGTGAAAGTGGACCAGGGAGAAATTATTCTTCCCCTGTGTACGGATTGGCCCAATCGACCCAGACAAAAAGTGGATTTTAGTATGGGCAAGCCATCCTATACCCGCTATCGGGTGCTTGAGCATCTTCCCGGCCAGGGTACGCGTCTATCCCTGAATCCTTTAACAGGACGTTCCCATCAGCTTCGTGTCCATCTACTGGCGCTGGGGCATCCCATTGTGGGGGACCGCCTGTACGGTGTTCCCGGACCGGAGGCCAAACCACATAGAATGTTATTACATGCTGACCTTCTGAAATTTCTTCACCCGTGGCGACAAACACCGCTGCAGTTTCATTGCCCGGCTTCCTTCTGATGCGAACAACGGCCGGTATTCGACCGTCAATATAACTACCCCTTGCAGGCTGACCTCCAGCGTGTATGCTTATCCCATAATAATCGGGAGGGTTTTGAGAATGGAAGCGGAACCATCGGGTTGGGTGCCGGCAACGGTTTTTGAGTCACATAGTCAATGTCTGCGTGATATTCTTATCCTGCTGGGGAATGAACCTGACCCATCCACATTGAGTGAATTATTGCATTACACGAGTATTGCTGAACGGGCTTACCCCCTGGCATGCCGACTGCGCCGCGTATAATCTGCCCTGGAATAATCAATTCCCATACGGGCTGAGTTCCCTGCGGCACTGCACCCAGCTTTCGAGAAGGCAATCCGGGGCGGTATCTCGAAGTCACCCGCGGCTCTGGTGGATCGGTAACCTGAAGATCTCCTCGATACACCAGATGCAATATTCAAGTGCGACCCAAATAGGTTGCTGAAAAAGTTCATCCAGGGCCTTGTTCAAGGCATACCACAACTCTACGAAGGCTGGTGACAACGCAACTCCGGCCCCAAAATAAAATCGACTACATTGATATCATGATCTTCCAGAGCATCTGCCACCTCTTCCCAGGTGCAATCCGGATTTCCTTCCTGAACACCGGCGATAATCCCGGTGATATGCCGATACACCTCGTGTTCATCGAAATCCTCCGGTAACGCAACCATGCGGGTTTGCTCAAAGATTTTACTTGGCAATATCATCAGTCTGGCAGACATAGATTCCTCTTTTACATTGGGATACAGCACAATACATACCAAAACCAGCTAACTGGCCTGGCAATAAAATTCACCTATTTTCAAAGTGACGGGGCTCTTTATTTATAACCAGTCAAGACATGGGCGGCAAGCCCGTGTCCTCCAAACACATAGTATTTTTTTCTTCTGAAAAAATGTTTCTATGGTATTTTTTTCAACAGAGTCTCACGATATTTTTAACATCAATCCACAATTGCAGGAATACAAGACGGTTTTGCATTGTTATACACAGTGTACTCACAGGCTATCCACGCCAAAACCACTCTGTCCGCGAATGACGACACCGCAGCATACTGGTTTTCCATGATCTATGCTTTGGCACGCGAATGGAGTCTCCCCCAGGCAACAGATATTTGAGGATGTGTGAAAGCATATCTGTATAACCATCCGCTTTTGTTATCAATATCCGAATTGGCATGGGCCTTGCCAGCCTGTTTCGGTAGTGATGCGAACATTCAATCGCATGCTGCACTGTGAATTGAAGGAGAAATGCCGTGAAGATTAGCTCGATTGAAAATGACCAGACACCTTCCGTTGGTCTCGTGGTACATGTAAATCAGGAACTGGATGAAGAGCACCGTGAACTGGTAAAGAAGATACTGACTGCACAGCAGGGTGTGTCTAATGTGCAGTTCACTGAAAACCGAAACCACCTGATGGTGGTTGGATATGACCCAATGAAGATTGATTCAACGGGTATTCTTGACCTGGTACAACAGCAACGTATGGAAGCGCAACTCATTGGTGGACTGTAAGCCATAGCGCTACTTCGGTGCCGGCGGCGTTTTTCCGTCGGCACCGATTTCCAGGCCACTCCCCTCCTGTTATCATAAAAAACCCGTCTTCACCCAGGCACGGCCGGCACCCCTGCCATTGAGTATCTCCAGATATCAGACAAGACAATGGCTATGTTTTCCAACAATATTCTTCTCATTGGCATCGCTTTGGATTACCTTAGTAGCCCGAGTCTCATTACAAGACCCAATTGAACCGTTCAGAATTTCACTTTTTGCGAGGGTAACCCCATGGCTTTGTCTGGTTTACGGAAATGGTTTGTGTACGCGGTAGTGGTAAATTTTCTGGCATTTGGCACCATTCAGGCTGCCAACGCTGCCATGATCACCACCCAGGCGGCGCTGGCTACACAGGAAAGGGAATTACGTGTGGCCCAGATTCAATTACAACTGGCCAGGAATGAGGTTCAGCAGCAAATGATTCAATGGGGCGTTGACCCCGCCATGGCTCAGCAACGGGTGGCCAGCTTAACTGACAGTGAATTACTGCAGTTGGAATCCCAGATGCAACAATTACCGGCCGGTGGTGGTGCACTGGGTGTGATCGGAGCCGTATTTCTGGTATTGCTCATTCTCGAGTTGGTGGGCGTAACGGATATCTTCAAAAAGCTGTAGCGCCATCCGCGGCTACCATGCTTCGATGTCTGCTGTTGTGCACAGCCCTGTTTCTGCAGGGCTGCGCATCAAGGATCTCTGTCCCTGCTTCGGATTACCCTGCACCGGCAACCGCAATTGAGCTAGCCCAGGTACCTTTTTTCCCTCAGAAAACCCACCAGTGCGGGCCGGCCGCCCTGGCCATGGCCTTGCAATACTCGAACGTGGAGGTAACCCCGGATGTCCTGAGCCCAGCGTTGTTTCTACCCGGTAAAAAGGGCAGCCTGCAAGTGGAAATGCTTGCCACCGCGCGACGCCATGGGCGTATCCCCTATCCTGTAGAGCCCACACTCGTCGGGTTGATTTCGGAGCTGTACCAGGGGCGCCCTGTTCTGGTATTGCAAAATCTTGGACTTTCCTGGTTTCCCATCTGGCACTACGCACTGGTAATCGGGTATGAACCTGATTCCAGGCAGTTTTTGCTACGATCCGGCACACAATTCCGTAAATCCCTGCCCGTCGCAACCTTTACACGCACTTGGCGTGACGCCAACTATTGGGGGTTGATCCTGTTGAAACCGGGCGAACTGCCCGCCCTGCCCCGGCCCGGGCCACTATTGGCCGCGGGTGCCGCCCTGGAAGCCATGGGCCAACACCAGGCTGCTTGGAAAACCTTTGGCGCGGTACAACAACAATGGCCCGAAACAAAAGAGTCCTGGTTGGGACTCGCCAATGCAGAATACGCCCTGTCGCGCCCCGCAAGGGCAGAATCCCTGTATCGGGAAATGATTTCCCGGTTTCCCGATTACCTGGTCGCCTACAATAACCTGGCCGTTCTGCTTGCTGATCGAAGTTGTACAAAAGAAGCGCTGAGCCTGGTTCGCTACGCCCTTTCCAGAAAGGAAGCCCAGGGGGCACTGGGTACCACACTCAAGGCTACCGAATCAGAAATCGTCAACTTGCCCCCGTCCAAGCAGTCTTGCCAAATACCCTCCGAAAAGTTTATAAGTAAATGATATTTTACTAATTTTCTGATTTCGGCCGTAGTTCCCGGCGAAAATTCGTAAGCTTTTTGTCAAATAATTCACATACATGGCGAACAAAACCCAGTATTAAGATAAAGTATTAACGACTCCTGCCGACACCTTGGATACCGGCAGGTAAACTGTAAGGGGCAGCTTTGTGATCAATGGAAAAACCTTGTTCTTGTCATTATCGGTACTGGCTTCATCCGCCCTGGCTGAAAACAACCAGATAAAAGAGCTGGCCAATCCCCAGCTGCCGGATATCGCCTCGGTCCACTTTCCGCCTGGGCAGTCTCCTGTGATCCTCTACAACCCGATCCTGTGTCGCCAGGCGGGCCCCGCCCTGTGTGAATTTTATCGCTACCATGAATATGGCCACATCGCCATGAATCATAATGATCGGGATGATCTCACCTTGCAGGAAAAAGAAGATGAAGCTGACCGCTGGGCGGCACTGAATGCACCGCTGTTGAGTGTAATCACGGCCTACCATTTCTTTGCCAATGGCCATGGCGGCACACCCGCCCATGGCAAGAGCTCTTCCCGGGCGGAACGAATGATTGCCCGTACAGAGCTGTTACGCCACACCAGCGTCACTACCCACTGAACAAACCGGCATCACGCCTGCATTGGACGCACCGTGGCAAGCTGACTATGCTCAGCGCCGGGTGTGTCACGCCATGGTTGAAAAGCGCAAACCCCGTTTAGACCACAATCCTTGAGGGATCCAATCCATGGGTGAGCACGCCGTCTTCATGATTTCCGTCATTGGACTGCTTGCCATTCTCTGTCAATGGATTGCTTGGCGGGTCCGCTTACCTGCCATTTTGTTTTTATTGGCCGCGGGTGTCATTGTGGGTCCCATGCTGCAGTGGCTCGACCCCGACGCGCTGTTCGGCGATCTCCTGCTACCCATTGTTTCCCTGTCTGTGGCCGTGATCCTGTTTGAAGGCAGCCTTACCTTGCGTCTGGAGGAAATCCGTGACGCACAGCGGGTGGTACGAAGACTCGTTTCCAGCGGTCTATTGATCACCTGGGCGATCAGTACCCTGTTTACCCATTGGTTGCTGGATTTTTCCTGGGAGCTGGCTTTTCTGTTCGGTGCCCTTTCCGTAGTGACCGGCCCTACGGTGATCATGCCCTTACTGCGCAGCGTACGCCCGAATGCCCGCATCGCCAATATTTTGCGCTGGGAGGGAATACTCATCGATCCCATCGGTGCCTTACTGGCGGTACTGGTCTTTGAATTCATCATTTCCGGTGAATTCAGCATGGCCTTTGAGCATACACTGATCCTGTTCGGCAGCACGGTACTCACAGGAATGACCCTAGGGATTGCCGCCGCCTATATGCTGGGCACCCTGTTACGGCGTTATTTATTGCCGGAATTCCTTCATAATGTCGCCACTCTTTCCCTGGTGTTCGCTGTATTTGCCCTGTCCAACAGTATTCGCCCTGAATCCGGGCTGTTAGCGGTTACCGTTATGGGACTCTGGCTGGCCAATATGAAAGGCGTGCATCTCAAGGATATACTCAACTTCAAGGAAAGCCTGAGTGTATTGCTGATTTCGGGGCTGTTTATCATTCTTGCCGCCCGTATCAACCTGCAAACCGTGCAAGCCCTCGGCCTCGGTGCCATCGGCGTATTGCTGGCCATACAATTCATTGCAAGGCCATTGAAGATCATGATGGCCACCTTTGGTTCATCGATTCGTTGGCAGGAACGGGTATTTCTCAGTTGGGTGGCACCGCGGGGTATTGTGGCCGCAGCGGTATCGGCACTGTTTGCCATTCGCCTGCAGGAAATGGGTTTTGACAAGGCCGATCTGCTGGTACCACTGATGTTCCTGATTATTATCGGTACCGTGGTGTTGCAGAGTGCTACCGCCCGTCCGCTGGCACGCTGGCTCCAGGTGGCGGAACCGGACCCCAAGGGCTTCCTTATCATCGGTGCAGACCCGCTGGCACGCATGATCGCCAAGGCCCTGGATAAAAAGAATTTCCGTACATTATTAATCGATCGGAACTGGACCGGAATCCGTGCAGCCCTCATGGATGGACTGAATACCTACTACGGGAGCGCGGCATCGGATCATGCAGACCGATATCTTGATCTGGTAGGCATTGGTTCTCTACTGGCCCTGTCACCTCAACGGGATGTAAATGCCCTGGCTGCCATGCGCTTTCGTTCCGAGTTCGGACAGGATGCCATTTATACACTGCGAGTGGATATGGATGCGGAAGGAGGAACCCAGAAACGCGAGTCGACCCCCAGGGTAGGTCACACCCTGTTCGCCACTGACATCACCCATGGCAAGCTGGCTGCCATGGTGAGTGAAGGGGCCAGAATTCACGACACCAAGCTTTCAGAAGTGTTCGATTTTCATGATTACTATCGTAAATATTTCCGACGGGCAGTCCCCCTCTTCGCCATAGACCCCAAGGAACGGTTACATATCTTCACCGCTGACCGCGAACTCACCCCGGGCACCGGCTGGACCATTCTTGCCCTGATTTTGCCGGAACAACAAAAAGACTCGCTAAAAGACGCGAAAACGGCCTTACGGGAAGGCGCGGAAAGAGAAAATTGCAATGGGGAAACAAAAAAGTAGCTTTCTTGTCAAGTCTTACGGTACAATTTATGTCGTTGCACTCCATCCAAAGGTTTTTTTCAGATATTTCCCAACGGACACCCTCTGTGAATACCCCGCGAGTAGCAATGAACAATCGTTTTTGATCTATATAGGCAATTGATATGGCTTCAGGCACAGTAAAATGGTTTAACGAATCCAAAGGCTTCGGCTTTGTAACCCCCGACGATGGCGGTAAAGATGTATTTGTACATTTCTCCGCGATCCAGGGCAGCGGCTTCCGCACCTTAACGGAAGGACAAGCCGTAACCTTCGATGTAGAAAATGGCCCGAAAGGACCACAGGCGACCAACGTAGTAGCTGCAGGCTAATTACGCGCTTACGGGTCTGAAAGAGACCCGATCGGAGTCCCGCGCTAATCCCGCGGGGTTCCGTTCATGGCTGACACGCCGTAGCCACTCCAACGGCACGTGTTGGTCGGCATCCGTTTACCGAGCCGGGTCTACGGTCCTGGTTACGATCTCTTTTTTTCATTTTTCCCCTATACAAGCATCTACATCGATCCTGTGGCCGGCTGAACAATCACCGGCACGCTGAAGTGAGGCTTTCCTGAATCCGGTATCCGTACTCTGCCCCGTGCCTCACTCCTGCCTTTGGCCCCCAAGACCCACATCCCTGTATGCCAAGGCCGAAAACGATTCAGTCTTTCCTTATTCTGCAGATTTCAACCATACACACAGACTTTGCCTTTGCAAAAAAGCCGGGTATTGTGCAGGCAAGAAAGCCACCTTCGACGTATCCTACACTCATGGACAGCGACTTGATCAATGGCGTATTGCTGGGTTTTGCGGGCTACCTGCTACTGGTATGGCTATTGCTGCGCGCCATTCACCACAAGAAACGCAAAGAGCAGGAATTCCTGATAACGGAAAGTCGCAGCCACTCAGCACAGGACAACCAGACGCCCTCCTGGTTGGACTGCCTCAAGGTGTCCGGAGTGTACTGGGGGGTGCGCATACAGGCACAGGAAGGTACAGAGGTCTGCCAACAGATCCAGCCGATGCTGGGTAATTCCTACCCTCTTCAGGTGGCACCTCCGCTACCTCACCGTCTCTGCCAGCGCAAACGTTGCC